>JASLCW010000181.1 GCA_030151765.1 Marmoricola sp. | reverse complement strand
GTCCAGCTGCGCACCACCGTGCCGCTGCTGTGCGACCCGTACTCGAAGAACCGCACCACGGGTTCCTTCATCCTGATCGACGAGGCGACCGGCGTCACCGTCGGCGCCGGCATGATCAACGGCTAGAGCTGACGAAGAGAAGGAGGGCGGCCCCGTCGGGGCCGCCCTCCTTCTGTCTTGTTGTGACCGGAACCGGCCCTGTGCGGTGACCGGCGACGGCGCGATCACGGCGCCGCTGACATCACGCGCGCGTCACTTCTTGGCCTTGATCGCCTTCGAGGTCAGCGCCAGGGTGGTGTAGCCCGCCTTCGAGCGGGTGACCCGGACGCTGAGCTTCTTGCCCTTGTCCTTCGCCGTCACCTTGTACGACGACTTGGTGGCCTTCTTGATCACCTTGCCGTTGCGCAGCCACTGGTACTTGACCGTCACACCGGACGGGCTGGTCGCCCCGGCAGAGACGGTCAACTTCTTGCCCACCTTGGCCTTGCCCTTGATCGTCGGCGTGGCACCGGTGATCTTGCCGGCGGCGACGGTCAGCGCAACCGCCGAATCCGCGGTGGCACCGGTCATGCCGGACTTCGACGCCGTCGCCCTGACCCGGATCTGCTTGCCGAGATCCGTGGCGGTGAGCACGTAGGTCGCCTTCGTCGCGCCACCGATCGCCACCCCGTTGCGCAGCCACTGGAGTGTGACCGTCGCGTCGGCGGGGCTCCAGGTGCCGGGCGTGGCCGTGAGCGTGCGCCCGACCTGCGGCGTACCGGTGAGACCGGGAGCGGTCACGTTGCTGATGGCGGGCACGACCGGCGTCGGCACGACGACCGTCTCCGCGGACGTCACCGTGTCGCTGGCGTAGTGGGCCTTCGAGCCGGTGATCCGCACCGACAGCTTCTTGCCGATGTCATCGGTGCCGACCGGGTACGTCGACGAGGTCGCGGTTGCGATCTCGGCGCCATCACGCAGCCACTGGTAGCTGGGGGTGGCATCCGCCGGCGTCCAGACGATCGTCGGCGCAGTGAGGGTCTGCCCGACCGCCACGGTGCCGGTCACCGGGGGCACCGGACCGGCGTGCGTGATCGTCCCTGCGCCCACGTGCAGTGAGCTGGAGGCGACCGGGGCGGAGGAAGCCAGACCCGACTTGCTGCCGACGACGGCCACGGAGACGTCCGTCCCCTCGTCATCGCCGGTCAGGATGTACTGACCGGTGGTCGCGCCGGAGATCGGCGCGCCATTGCGCAGCCATTGATAGCCCAGGGTGGCGTCGGCCGGGTCGGTCACCACTGTGCCGACACCCGCGCTGAGCTGCTCGCCCACCTTCGGCGTGCCCGAGATCGCCGGCTTCCCGGTGATGGTCACCGCCTGGCCCAGTACGGCCACCGCGGCCGAGGAGGCGGACGCGGACAGATAGCCGGCGCGCGAGGCGGTCACCTGGACCGTGATCTGCTTGCCGATGTCACCGGCCTGCACCTGGTACGACGAGGTCGTGCTGATCGGCACCAGACCTCCGTCGAACCACTGGTAGCTGAAGCTCAGCCCGTCAGGCGGCGTCCAGGTTCCGTTCGTCGCCTGCAGCACGTTGCCGGGGGCGGGCGATCCGCTGATCGTCGGCAGACCGGTGTTCTGAAGGGTCGGGATCGGGTCGCCGTACGTGATGTTCTGCGTGTTGGTGCCCGTCCGGCTGATCGTCACCGTCGCCGCGCTCTCCGCGGTCGAGGTGGAGCCATCGCTCCCGGCGAGATAGCGATCGCCCTGGATGCAGTCGCCGTAGGCGTCGCCCTGACTGATGCGGAGCCGGTAGGACCCGTTGGTGAGACCACCGAGGTCGTAATGTCCGGCGTCGTCGCTGTAACTCGACCAGCGCGAGACTAGGCTGCCGTCCGCGGTGTAGGCCTTCACCTCACAACCTGCCAGCGGTACGTCGTTCGGCGAGGAGATCGTGCCGGAGAGAACCAGGCCGTCGTGCAGGGTGGCATCGGCTCCGGTGGTCACGCTGCCGGGAGTGACGGCGTACGGTGTCGCCCCTCCGGGGCCGTCACCCTCGTTGATGTTGGTGCTGAACTGCGCCTCCGGCACGGAGAGCCCGCTGAGTCGCTGCTGCGAGGCCCGCGCGAAGTCGAGACGGTAGGTGCCCTGCGCCAGGCCCATCAGGGCGAAGTACGGGTCACCGCTGCTGACCGTCGTGGTCTGGACGACCTCGCCGGAGTTCTTGTCGACGGCCTGGACCGTGGTGAACCAGTTGTACTTGTCGGCCCCCACCTTCCACTTCACCGTTCCGGCGATGGCACCGCCCTTGACCAGCGCGACGTCCTGAGTCGTGTCACCGGAGACGTTCACGAGAGCCGCGTTGTCGAGCTTCGTCGTCAGCGGGCTGGCGAAGACGGTCTCGGGGTAGTCGCCGTCCTCGTCATAGAGGGACAGGGCGTAGTTGCCCGCGGGAAGCCTCATCTCGTAGTCGCTGCCGTCGTACGTCGACGCCCCACCCACCGACAGCCACGAGTTCGTGCCGACCTTCCGGTACGCCGTCACGTCGATGTCGTCGAGCTTCTCGTGCGTGACACTGTCGGTGATCGAGCCGTGCAACGCCATGGTCGGCTGCAGGGAGAAGTTGACCGTCGTCGTGTTGCCGGAGGTGACGTCGACATCGGTCGCGTTCTCGACATCGCGGCCGACGACGCCGTTGTAGCACTGATCCGCCAGGCTGTTGTCGTAGTAGTTGACGCAGACGCGATAGGTCCCCGGGTTGAGGCCCGGCACGCTGTAGTCCGCGCCTGCATCCACGTAGCTGTAGGCCGTGTTGTCCCAATAAGTCCCGCCCGAGTACGTCTCCAGCGAGTAGACCTCGACCTCGAAGCCGCCGTCCACGCCGCCCGGAGCGCTGACGGTTCCGGCGATCGAGCCGCCCTTCTGGAGCGCGACGTTGATCGTCTTGTCGCCGTCCAGGTGGACCGGCAGCTTCTTGACGACGTAGCCGGCGGCGTCGTCGGCGACGATCAGGACGTAGTCGCGGCCGTCGACACCGGTGAGCGAGTAGCCGCCACTGGCGTCGGTGACGCCCGAGACGCTCCGGCCGTCCTCGCAGTCGTAGTCGGCGACATCGCCC
Source organism: Marmoricola sp. (assembly GCA_030151765.1). GTDB lineage: Bacteria > Actinomycetota > Actinomycetes > Propionibacteriales > Nocardioidaceae > Marmoricola. The sequence goes on along the minus strand of JASLCW010000181.1, from coordinate 6,937 downwards.
ACGTCATAGGACGTGCACAGCATCACGGCGGCGCCGCTCAACGGGGTGTTGTTCGCCCCGGTGACGGTGCCGCTGACGACATCGGTCGGCAACGCGTCGAGCTTGATCTGACCCAGATCCACGTCGCCCCCACTGACCGTCGCCATGCGCGAGGTGCCGGCATGGACACCGTCGGTGATCACCGCGACCCTGTAGTCGCCGGCGGGTTCGTCGAATTCGAACCGGCCGCCGTCACCCGTCCAGGTGTGCTGATCGGTCTCCCAGGTGCCGTCGGGAAGCTTGACGTCGATTTCGACCCTGACCTCTTCGAGCGCCGTACCTGAGAGGTCGGCTACCGTGCCGCTGATCGTGTGCAGCGGCTGCGGAGTCAGATCGAAGTCGGCTCCGGCCCTGGTTCCGTCCAGCCCGGCAAAGCCGATGTCCTCGGAGAAGCAGGCAGACTTGGCTGCGTGGGCATAGGCACAGATCCGGTAGGTGCCCGCAGGCAGGCCACTTGCCCGGTAATCACCTGAGCCGTCGGCATCGAAGTCGGGGCCGGCTTCCCAGCCGCCACTACCGTCCTGAGTGAAGACGGTGACGGAGGCGGCCACTCCGAGGGCGCCGCCCACGGTGATGTGCCCCGAGATGGTGTTGCCCGCCGGCATGGCCACGTCGAGTCCCGTGACATTGCCCGACGTGGCGTCGATCTCGTCGGCGTCCTGCTTGTGGCTGCTCCACGACCCGTCGGCGACGTACCAACTGGTCAGCAGCGCACGGTTGTTGTCGGTGAACTTCAGCCGGTAGGTGCCCGGCGACGCGAGTACGTCGTACGACCCGTTGGCCGACGTGGTGACGGATCCGGCGGCCTGCCAGGAGAACTTCCCGAAGCGGTCGGTGTGCTTGCGCTGAACGGTCACCTGGACGTCGGCGACTCCGGTGCCGTTGGCGGATGCGGTCACGGTGCCGCTCAAGTGGGTCGGCGCGGCGAGTTCCACGCTGGCGTCGGTCGTGCCGCCCGACGGCACCGTCAGGTCGGCGGCCGCGCGGACATTGCCCGCGTTGGGAGCGAACTGCTCCTGGGAGCCCGCCTGAACGCCCACATGGTAGGCCACGTCGGGGTCGAGTCCCTCGACCGACCAGGTGCCGGCGCTTCCGGTGACGGCCGTGTCGACCCGGCCCCACCCGTCGCGGTTGGCACGGTCGCGCTTGTAGACGGTGACCTTCGCGCCCGCCACCGCGGAGCCTCCGCGGGTGACGGTGCCGGCCAGGGCGCCCGCCTTGGTGAGCGTCATCGGGTCCAAGGTGGTGCCGGCACCGGCATTGACCGGGAAGGTCGTCGCCGCGCCCGCGTTGCGCGCATTCTTGTAGTACTGGCTGACGTAACCATCAGCGGCCACTTGCAGCTTGTAGCCGGTCCCAGTCGGGACGTAGATGCGATAAGCACCCTCGACGTTGGTGCTGCCGTCCCAGGTGTCGCCATCGGGGGTCTCCACCGTCACCGACGCGCCGGCGATCAGCACATTGGAGCCGTCCTTCACCGTCCCGCTCACCCAGCCGTCGGCGTCGAGCGAGAAGTTGACCCCCGACTGCGGGCTGGCCGAGCCGACCGTCACACCGTGGCGGTCGGTGGAATATCCGTTGGCTGACGCGGAGGCGCGGTAGGTACCCGGAGCGACCCAGGCGGTGTACTTACCGAGCGCGTTCGCGTAGCCGTAGAAGCTCCCGCTGTTGGAGTAGAAGGAGATGTCCGCCCATCCGACCGGGTCACCTCCGCTCGTCACGGTGCCGGTGACCTTGGTCAGCGCGGCCATCGCAGCGTCGATGCCGGTCACCGTCCCGCCCGAGGTCACGTGGACATCGGTCGCGCTGTCGATGTCGGTCGCATTCGCGTAGTACTGGTCGGCCACACCGGTGCCGCTGAACTGCACCCGGACATTGCCGGCAGGCGCCACGACCGTGTACTTGCCGGCCGCATCGGTGGTCGTCGTCGCGGCGCCCTGCCACCAGTCGTCGGACGAGTCGTACCGGTAGACGGTCACGCCGATACCGGCGAGCGGTCCGCCCGCACTCGTCACCGTGCCGGACACCGTGCCGCCGCCGGTCATCTGGAAGTTGGCGACCTTCGCGTCGCCGTTGATCGTGATCGGCGTCGCGGATGCCTTGGTGGCGGCACCGTCGTACCACTGACCATGAAGGCCTGTGCTGGAGCCGCTGTCCGGCGCCAGGTGGAGCTTGTAGGTGCCGTCGTTGACGTACAGCGTGTAGCGGCCCTGGCCTCCGGTCATCGCGGTGTCGACCTGGTCGCCGTTGGAGTCGTAGAGCTCGATATCCGCACCCGAGATCGGCAAGCCGCCGGGCCCGGTCACCTTGCCGGTGATGACATTGGTGGCAGTCGAGGAGGCCAGCTCGGCGTCCTTGCCCGTCAGGTGGTTCGACGGCTGCGTGAGATCGAGGACTTGGGCATTGCTCTCGTCCGCGACGTGGTCGTAGTACTGGCGGTCGTAGCCGTCGGCGTTGAACTCGAGCTCACCGCTGACAGGCCTGCTGAAGACGGTGTACTTGCCGGCCGCGTCAGTCTGGCCGGCGTAGTAGAAGTTGTAGCCGGAGTCGTGGAACACGACCGTCGCGTCCCCGACCGGACTGCCGCTGGTGTCGGTGACCGTGCCGCTCACGCTCGGCGGGTTCGCCACGATGTCCTTGCCGGTGACATTGGCTCCGGCGACGCTGATGTCCGTCGCGTTCGCCACGTCATAGGTGCCCGCGGCGCCGTACCAGACCTCCGGGAAGCTCTCGCCTCCGGTGACGGCGATCCGATAGGTCCCGTCCGCCAGGCCGGAAACCGCATAGTCGCCGTCCGCATCGAGATTGTCGGAGCCCGCCGGCATCCAGTCACCGTCGCGGAAGGTCATGGCCTCCACGTAGACGTTGTCCCGGTTCACTCCGGCCGGCATCGTGACGTGGCCGGCGATCACGCGGCTCGTGGCGAGCTGTGCGGTGATCGACTGTGTGGGAGACCCGGTCACGTCGATCGTGTCAGCGGAGTTGAGGTCGGACTTGTCGTTGAAGTACCACGGCACATAGCCGTCCTTGTTGACCCCGACCTTGTACGTCGTTCCCGACAGCCGATCGAAGGTGAACATGCCGAAGCCGTCGGTCGTGCCCTCACCGACCTGGTTGCCGTCGGTGTCGTAGAGCGACACGTCGGCATTGGGCACGGTGTCGGAGCCACCCGGTTTCTGCACCGTGACCGTGATCGAGGGGTCAGGCGTGTCCGCCTGCGCGACGCCCTGGAGGGGCGCGACCAGCATCGCCATCGTGACGGCGAAGAGGCCTGCCGCCTTGAGAGAACGGGTACGACGGGTGGACGAAACCATCGAGGCCTCCTCAGACCGCAACACTGGAGGAGACCGTCCGGAGCCCGAGCCGTACGGCCGAAAACAGCGGAACGCTAGCAACAATCCATCGCGTTGCGAACAAGATCTCGAAATCTCGTACACCGTCTTGCCAACTGCACGAAGATGTCGTCGGCACACCGCGCGCATCCCACCGGTGCGGTGCGTCCGGCACACCAGGAAGGCAGCCCATGGCGACCGCTCGCACCCGTCGCAACAGTGCGCGACGGTCGGCCGTCGATCCGCGCGCACGCGCCGCGATCTGGCTGGCCGCGCTGGCACCCCTGGTCTGGCTGCCCGGCGGCTTCAGTCGTTTCGTCTTCCCGAAGCTCCTGATCATGGCGATCGCCTGCGTGGTCGCGGCATGTACACCGGCCACTGGGCGCCTGCCCAGGCGGATCTGCTGGGCACTGGCCGCGGGGGCCGCCTGCTTCGTCCTCGTCGCACTGCTCGGTGCGACTCCCCTTGCCTCACTGCTCGGCCGATGGCCCCGCTACGAGGGCCTCCCGGTGCTGGCGCTGTACGCCGGCGCCGCCTGGGTCGGTGCCCGCGTGGCCGGTCACACCACCCGGGCCGCGGGCGAACTGACCCGGGCACTGACCTGGACGAGCTGGATCCTCTTCGCCTTCTCGGCTCTCGACGCGCTCGGGGTCAGCCCGCTCGGCAGGTCGAGCAATGGCAGCCGTAGCGGCACCATCCTCGGCAATGCCACCGACCAGGCCCTGGTCGCGATGATGATCATCCTCGCGCTGGCGCCACTGGCTCTGCGTGACCGGAACCGTGAGCAGCTGGCCGCGATCGCTGCCTCGGCGGTGACACTGGCCCTGTCTGGGAGCCGGATGCCCTTGCTGGTAACGGTTCTGGGCCTGATCGCCATCGCTGTCCTCCATGACCGTCGCCTGGCCCGACCAACCCTGCTCGCGCTCGGCGGGCTGGCGCTCGTCGTACTGGCCTTGCCTCAGACCCGGGACCGGCTGCTCAGCAGCCACACCGTCAGTGGCCGCTGGATGCAGTGGAAGCTGAGCGCCGGCATGGTCGGGGACCATCCGCTGACCGGCTATGGACCCAGCCGGTACGTCGACGCCTTCGGTGCGCACGAGACCCATGCGTGGGTTCGCTTCACGGGCATCCGGACGTATGCGGACTCACCACACAACCTCGTCCTCCAGATCGCCCTCGCGGGCGGCGTACTGCTGCTGGCGGCGGCCGCGGTGATCGCGGTCCTCGTCGTGCGCGCCGGCCTGCGGGCAGCACGCGCGGATGCTCTCGCCTTCGGGCTCTTCCTCGCCACGACCGGCTACGGCGTGGCGATGCTGGCGAACTTCACGATCGCCAGTTCGACCTGCCTGGCGGCCTTCCTCGGCGGCGCGCTCGTCTCCGAACGCGTCACGACCGAGGACACCGAGCCGGTCTGGCGCCGATCCGTGATCGGAGCCCTCGCCGGGGCCGCGGCACTCGCGCTGGCCCTCGGCTGCGTCTCCGAGATCGCCCTCGAGCGCGGCATGACCGCCCTCTCGCGGGGCGACCTCTCGGCGGCGTCCTCCGATTTCGCCACCGCCCGGCACCTGCGGCCCCTGGACGGCGATGTCTCCATGCTGGAGGCGCAGACGCTCGCGGCAGCGGCCAATGCGGGCAGCCGTCCGGCCGCCGACCAGACCGCGGACCGCGCTCGCGCCAGCCTCGACCGCACCCCGGACACGTACGCCTCCCTGCTCGCGCTCGGGACGGCGCTGCTCACCCAGAACCACCCCGATCAGGCGCTGATCGTCTTCACCAAGCTGACCGACGACTACCCGATGCGGCCGGACGCCTTCGTCCAACGCGGCATCGCGCGCTTCGGCACCGGTGACCGGGCCGGTGCCCGCACGGACCTCGAACATGCCAGGTGGATCGCGCCGCATTACCGACTGCCCCAGGTGGTCCTGAAGCGCCTTGCGGCTGCCAGGTGAGACGCGGCAGCGCCGGCCATTCCACAATCCGAGCGTTCACGCAGGCGCTACCGCCGGGCGCTACGGTTCCGCACAGCGGTGCGGGTCGCTGACGCTTCGTCGTCGTCCCCGCCGCCATCTCGTCGACTCGGTGACGGCGATGCGTTGTCGTCACCGACCGAGGGGCACCGATGAAGCGGGTAGTTGTCGCACTGGCCAGTGTTTTCGCGCTGGGAGCGGGTGCGATCGCACCCGCGGTCGCCGACACGGCGCCGCCCCCGAGCCTGACCTGGAACTCCGCGTCGAAGACCTACTTCTCCCCCAACGGCGACGGCCAGGAGGACACGGTCGGCTACACCTACTACCTCTCCACCGACGCAACCGTCGACACCTGGGTGACCAATGCCGCCGGCGACACCGTCCGTACGCTGACCTCCGCCGTCTCCCAGTCGCCCGGATACCGTTCGCTGACGTGGGCAGGCAAGGGCGACGGCGGCCAGCTCCAGCCGGCAGGCGTCTATGTCGTCCATGTCCTGGCCCACAACAGCATCGGCGACTCCAACGAACTCACTCAGCAGATCGGCCTCGACAACCGAACCCCGGGGTCCCTCACCAAGCCGACCTCCGGACAGACCGTCTCCGGCAGTTCCATCGCCTGGGAGTTCACCCCCACTGCAGGCTTCAGCACCGACGGCTTCGCCATCACCAGCGTCAGCGCGACCTGCTCCGGCGGCAACTGGTCCAATGCCGTGACCTCGCCCGGCGTCGGCGGCAGCTACGCCTCCACGCTCGATGCCAGCAGCTGCACCAACGGCAACAACCAGATCACCACCAGCGTGGGCTGGACCGACCCCTTCGGCACCACTCATTCATGGACCGCGGCGACGGTCCCGGTCACTGTCGTCAACGCACCCGCCGTGTCCTGGTACGCCACCACCAAGACCTATTTCTCCCCCAACGGCGACGGCTCCGACGACACCACTCCCAATTACTACTACCGCCTGACTCAGGCCGCGAATGTGGACGTCTGGATCACCGACGCGGCCGGTGACACCGTCCGCACTCTCGAATCGGGCGTATCCCACTCCGCCAACAGCTGGTACTACGACGGCTACGACTCCTGGGACGGAAAGACCGACAACGGAGCGGTCGCGCCCGACGGCATCTATACGATCCACGTCCTCGCGCACAACGCCGGCGGCGACTCCAACGAACTCACCCAGCAGATCGGCCTCGACAACCGGGTTCCCGGCAGCCTCACCAAACCCACGCCAGGCCAGACCATCTCCGGTAGCTCCGTCGCCTGGGAGTTCACCCCCACGACCGGCTTCAGTGCCGACGGCTTCGCCATCACCAGCGTCAGCGCGGCCTGCTCCGGAAGCAACTGGTCCACGGCCACCTCGGCCCAACCCGACGGCAGCTACGTCTCCACGCTCGATGCCAGCAGCTGCGCCAACGGCAACCGGCAGATCACCACCAGCGTCGGCTGGACCGACCCCTTCGGCACCAACCACTCCTGGACCGCCCCTGCTACGACGGTCGTCGTCGACAACGCCGCCAACCCGGTCACGCTGAGCTGGTACTCCACCACCAAGACCTACTTCTCCCCCAACGGCGACGGCTCCGACGACACCACCC
>JASLCW010000294.1 GCA_030151765.1 Marmoricola sp. | reverse complement strand
GGGCCAACATGACGGCAGGCCACTACCGCAACCTGCACCGGGTGGACGCCACCCGCCACTGCTTCGTCCTCTCCATCCCGGCACTGCTGGCCGCCGGGCTCTTCGAGATGAAGGACGCGCTCAGCGGGTCGATCGATGTCGCCCAGCTCGCGGTCGGCACCGCGGTCAGCTTCGTCGTCGCGTACGCCGCCATCGCGTGGCTGCTGCGCTTCGTGGCACACCACAGCATCGCCAAGTTCGTGCCCTACCGGATCGCGCTCGGCCTGCTGGTCGTCGGCATGCTCGTCGGCAATGTCATCTCGGCGACCTGATCACATCCAGCCCGAACGGCGCGCCACGATGAAGATCGCCAGGCAGGTCAACACCATCAGGCCGATGGCCATCGGATAGCCGTAGTACCACTCGAGCTCGGGCATGTGCGTGAAATTCATGCCGTAGACGCCGGCGATCAGGGTCGGTGCCGCGACGATGCCGACAGCCGCGGAGATCTTGCGCATGTCGTCGTTCTGCTGCATCGAGATCTGCGCGATGTGCGACTCGAAGGCCGTCGACAGCAGCCGTTCCAGGTCGTCGATGGTCTCGGCGACGCGGGCGAGATGGTCCGCCACGTCGCGGAAGTACGGCGCCGCCTCGGGATCGATGCCGGGCACCTCGCCGCCGACGAAGCGACCGATCGGGCCGGCCAGAGGCAGCACCGCGCGACGCATCTCGAGCAGTTCGCGCTTGAGCACGTAGATGCGTGCCGAGTCGCTGGTCCGCCGCGCGGAGAAGACGGACTCCTCGACCTCGTCCACATCGGTCACCAGCTCCTCGGCGACCTCGGCGTAGCGGTCGACGATGGTGTCGCACACGGCGTACACGACCGCCGAGGTGCCGTGGGAGAGCACCTTCTCCATCTGCTCCAGCGCCAGCCGCGCCTCGTGGAGCGAGCTGCCCTTGCCGTGACGAACGGTGATGACGAAGCCCTTGCCGATGAAGAGATTGAGCTCCCCGGTCTCGACGGCGTCCTTCTCGTCGACGTACCAGAGCGTGCGCAGCACCATGAAGAGCGTGTCGTCGTAGCGCTCCAGCTTGGGCCGCTGATGGGCGGTGAGCGCATCCTCGACGGCCAGCGGGTGCAGGTCGTAGAGCTGCGCGACCGCGTCGAGTTCCTCGGCAGTCGGCTCGAAGAGCCCCACCCACACGAAGTCCTGCGGCCCGGTCGCCAGGGCCTGTACGCCGCCGAGGTCACCCGTCGACAGGTCGCAGGCGACCCTCTTGCCGCTGCGATAGAGCGCGTTGTCCACGATCACGCTCCCGCGGTAGGGCGTCCTGTCCGTGTCGGTGGATAGGCTCAACGAGTGCCGACCCTGATCCTCGCCCGCCACGGGCGCTCGACCTCCAACACTGCAGGCACCCTTGCCGGCCGGACACCGGGCGTCGCGCTGGACGACACCGGGGTCACGCAGGCGACGGAGGCGGCCACCCGGATCGCCGACGTACCGCTGAGCGCCGCATTCACCAGCCCCCTCGAGCGCTGCCGGCAGACCGCGAAGCTGCTGCTCGGCCACCACGACCTGCGGGCCGGCACCGATCGGCGACTGACCGAGGTGGACTACGGCGACTGGTCGGGCCACAAGCTGAGCGAGCTGGCCAGGAAGCCGCTCTGGCGGACGGTGCAGAGCCAGCCTTCGGCGGCGCGCTTTCCGGGGGGCGAGTCCCTCGCCGAGATGTCCGCGCGCGCGGTCACCGCGATCCGCTCGCTCGATGCCCGCGTCGCCGCCGACCACGGCAGGGACGCAGTCTGGCTGGCCGTCTCGCACGGCGACGTCATCAAGGCCGTCCTGGCCGACGCGCTCGGGCTGCACCTGGACCAGTTCCAGCGGATCGTGGTCAATCCGGCCAGCCTGTCGGTGATCCGGTACGCCGACGAGGGCATCGCCGTACTCACGATGAACTCGACCGCGGGATCACTCGAGCACCTGCGGCCGCACAAGCGATCGGCCAAGCGCGGTGTGGTCGGTGGTGGCAGATGACGGTGGTGCACCGCTTCGATCCGCCGGACCGCTTCATCGCCGGCACCGTCGGGGAGCCCGGTCAACGCACCTTCTTCCTGCAGGCGCGGGCCGGGAACCTGCTCACCAGCGTGACGCTGGAGAAGCAGCAGGTGCAGATCCTCGGCGAGCGCGTCGACGAGCTCCTCGACGAGCTGCTCGAGTCGGGGGAGACGCGGGGCATCGTTCCCGCCGTGACACCGACCGAGCTGATCGACACGGCCGCTCTCGACCAGCCGATCGTCGAGGAGTTCCGGGCCGGCACGATCACGCTGTCCTGGGACGCCGCCGACGAGCGTGTCGTGATCGAGGTCTTCCCGGTGGCGGACGAGTCGCTCACCCAGCCGCTGGAGACCGACGAGGAGAGCCTGGCCGAGCTGCCGCTCGCCGAGGCGGAGCCGAGCGAGCTGCTCGTCGTCCGCCTCCCGGCCCCGATGGCGCGCGCCTTCGCCACCCGGGCGAGCAGGGTGGTCTCCGCGGGACGCGAGCAGTGCCCCTTCTGCGGTGGCCCGATCGACCCGGAGGGTCATCTCTGCCCGCGCTCCAACGGCTACCGGCGCCGCGCGTGACCGCACTCGACGGCGAGCTGGAGATCCTGGGCCGGGTGGCTCACGCCTCCAACCACACCTTCCTGTGTGAGCTTCGCAACGGTTCGGGCGACCCGCGGCATGTCGTCTACAAGCCGATCTCCGGGGAACGGCCGCTGTGGGACTTCACCACCGGCACCCTCGCCGATCGGGAGTACGCCGCCGGCCTCGTCTCGGATGCTCTCGGCTGGGAGGTCGTGCCGACGACCGTTCTGCGCGACGGACCGCACGGCCTCGGCATGGTCCAGCTGTGGGTCGACATCGACGAGCGCAGCGCACCCGTGGACGTGGTCCGCCGGGGTCGTGCTGCCGATGGCTTCCGGCACGTCCTCGACGCCGAGGACTCCGAGGGCCGGCCCGTCGAACTCGTGCACGAGGACACCGCGTCGCTGCGCGCGATGGCGGCCTTCGACCTGATCGTCAACAACACCGACCGCAAGGGCGGTCACGTGCTCCCCACCGCCGCCGGTCATCGGTACGGCATCGATCACGGCGTCTGCTTCCATCCCGACGACAAGCTCCGGACGGTGCTCTGGGGCTTCGCCGGCGAGCCGGTCGCGGACGACCTCCTCGCCGACATCGCCCGGGTCGCCGACGACACGACGCTGCTCGGCGTACTGGGGGAGCACCTCACCGAGCTGGAGGTCGAGCGCTTCGTGGCCCGATGTGCCCGGATCCGCCGTGTCGGCAGCTATCCCGAGATGGAAGGCGGCTGGCCACCCATCCCGTGGCCCCCTTTCTGATTCCTTGCAAGTAACCTTTCCGCATGCGTGCGTGGAGGTCTCCGGTCGTGCCCGAACTGCCGGGCGGAGTCGTCGCTCCCCCGGTGCGCGTGCACTGTTCGAGCACCAACGATCTCGTCGAGCTCGTCCCGGACGACTCGGCGCGGCTCTACGTCTGCGGGATCACGCCGTACGACGCCACCCACATGGGCCATGCCGCGACGTACGTCGCCTTCGACCTGCTCAACCGGGCCTGGCGCAGTGCCGGGCACGCGGTCCGTTACGTGCAGAACGTCACCGACGTCGACGACCCCCTGCTCGAGCGGGCGCGCGACACCGGCCAGGACTGGGTCGAGCTGGCCGAGCGCGAGACCCAGCTCTTCCGCGACGACATGGAGGCGCTGGCCGTGCTCGCCCCCGACGAGTACGTCGGCGCCGTGGAGGCGATCCCGCTCGTCGTGCAGATGATCGAGGGGCTGCGCGAGCGCGGCTCGGTCTACCCGGTGCCCTCGCCCGACGGCGCCGCCGACGACCTCTACTTCGCGGTGCACGCCGACCCCGCCTTCGGCTCCATCTCCGGCTGGTCGACCGAGCAGATGCTCGAGATCTTCCCGCAGCGCGGCGGCGACCCCGATCGGGACGGCAAGAAGGACCCCCTCGACTGCCTCCTGTGGCTGTCCGCGCGGCCCGAGGATCCCACCTGGGAGACCGACCTGGGCCCCGGCCGACCCGGCTGGCACGTCGAGTGCTCCGCGATCGCGCGGCACCACCTCGGCACCACGATCGACGTGCAGGGCGGCGGCAGCGACCTGGTCTTCCCGCATCACGAGATGAGCGCATCCGAGGCTCAGGTGGCCGACGGCCGTCCCTTCGCCCGTGCCTACGTGCACGCCGGCATGGTCGGCTACGAAGGCGAGAAGATGTCCAAGTCCAAGGGCAACCTGGTCCTGGTCTCCACGCTCCGGGCCGAGGGTGTCGACCCGGCCGCGATCCGGCTGGCCCTGCTGGCGCACCACTACCGCTCCGACTGGGAATGGACCCCGGAGGACCTCACCGCCGCCGAGGGGCGCCTGACCGTGCTGCGCGACGCCGTACGGCGGGGTGCGGGAGCGGATCCCAGCGGAGCCGTTCAGTCGGTCCTCGAGGCCCTCGCGAACGACCTCGACGCCCCGAAGGCGCTCGAGGCCGTCGCCGACTGGGCTTCGGCGACACTGGGGGGCGACGAGTCGGTCGCCGATGCCGGCGTACGGATCAGTCAGGTGCTCGACGCTGCTCTCGGTGTCCACCTCTGAGGTGACCCGCCTGCACGATCGCTGCACTGGGCTCTCTGGTCGAGCGCATCTGCGCTGCTTCGGGTCTGGCGCCCCCGGCTGCCCACCCTGACCGGTAGTCACCGAAAGGCGGCAGCGACGGGCGAGGGAGCATTCGGTTGCGGTCGTTTCCCGGCCCGCGCGTCTCTGGTTTCCCATGTGATCCACCGAGACTGTGGCGCAGGCGGCAGTGTGGTTCGCTGAGCGTGCATCAGGTACACGGCGAGCGAACCACAATGACCGAGCGCGTCTCCCCAGTCCCATCGGCCTCACGCGTTGCTCGCCAGGTCCATCGCTCCGGGGATCACCTGGCATACCGACACTGCACACATGAAGCATCGTGTGTGATGCACCGGTTCCGATGGATCACATGGGAAACCTGGGACCCGGGGCCTTGACCCAGCGGCCTCGCCCAGGGTTCAGGCGCCCGGATCCTCGCGCCGCTTGAGATAGCGCTCGAACTCCTTGGCGATCGCCTCACCGCTCGCCTCGGGGAGATCCGCGGTGTCGGAGGACTCCTCGAGCGAGTCGATGTACTCGGCGAGGTCCTCGTCCTCCTCGACCAGTTCGGCGACCCCGCGCTCCCAGGCACGGGCGTCCTCGGGCAGGTCGTGCAGCGGGATGTTGATCTCCAGGAGGTCCTCGACCTGGCCGAGCAGGGCCAGCGTCGCCTTCGGGCAGGGCGCCTGCGGCAGGTAGTGGGGGACCGCCGCCCAGAAGGACACGGCCGGCACGTCGAGCCGTACGCAGGCATCCTGGAGGACTCCCATGATCCCCGTCGGACCCTCGTACTGGCTGGGCTCCAGTCGCAGCCGGTCGTGGACGTCCAGCTCGGTCGCGCTGCCGGAGACCTGGATCGGGCGCGTGTGCGGCACCTCGGCGAGCATCGCTCCGAGCGTGCACACGGTCGTGACTCCCAGCTCGTCGGCGGCGGCCAGCAATTCAGCGCAGAACTGGCGCCAGCGCATGTTGGGCTCGATGCCGCGCACCAGGACGACATCGCGCCGGCTGTTGGCGGGTTGGGCGACGTACACCTGGGTGGTGGGCCAGACGATGCCGCGCATGCCGTCGTCGTTCGTGGTGACCAGGGGGCGGTTCACCTGGAAGTCGTAGAACTCCTCGGGATCGATCGCCCCGATGAGCTCCGCATTCCAGACGTCGAGGAGGTGGTCGATCACCCCGGTCGCGCCCCCGGCGGCGTCGTTCCAGCCCTCGAAGGCGCAGATGAGCAGGGGATTGCGCAGATCCGGTTGCTCCTCGAACTCGATCACGGGCATCAGCCTATGCCCGCGATCGGCGTGTCCAATAGCCGAAATCCATGTCCACTCCTTGGGCAAGGACCTAGGATTGGCAGCGCCGAGAGGCGTTGCAACGGGACCGTGATCCGGCCCCGCCACGCTCGGCATCACCACCAAGGACGCCTTCCCCCCGCGGAAGGAGAATTCGATGACGAAGACCGAGGTCGGCCCCGCGCAGCAGCGACCCGACTGCACCGAGGCCCTGACCACGGCCCTGGGGGAGCGGATCCTCGTCATCGACGGCGCGATGGGCACCGCCATCCAGCGCGACCGCCCCGACGAGGCCGGCTACCGGGGCGAGCGCTTCGCCGACTGGCCGCAGGACGTGATCGGCAACAACGACCTGCTCACGCTCACCCAGCCGCACATCATCGAGGGCATCCACCGCGAATACCTCGAAGCCGGCGCCGACATCCTCGAGACCAACACCTTCAACGCCAACGCGGTCTCCCTGGCCGACTACGGCATGGAGGAGCTCGCCTACGAGATCAACTATGCGGGCGCCGCGCTCGCGCGCAAGGCGTGCGACGAGTTCAGCACCCCCGACAAGCCGCGGTACGTCGCCGGGGCGCTCGGTCCCACCACGCGCACGGCGTCGATCTCACCGGACGTCAACGACCCCGGTGCCCGCAATGTCTCCTACGACCAGCTGGTGGCCGCCTATCTCGACGCCGCCCGTGGCCTCGTCGACGGCGGCGCCGACCTGATCTTCATCGAGACGATCTTCGACACCCTCAACGCCAAGGCGGCGATCTTCGCCGTCGAGACGCTCTTCGAGGAGCAGGGCCGACGCTGGCCCGTCGTGATCTCCGGCACCATCACCGATGCGTCCGGGCGCACCCTGTCCGGCCAGGTCACCGAGGCCTTCTGGAACTCGGTCCGGCACGCGAGGCCGATCGCGGTCGGTCTCAACTGCGCCCTGGGCGCCCCGGAGATGCGCCCCTACCTCGCCGAGATGGCCCGGGTCGCGGACACCTACGTGTCGGCGTACCCGAACGCCGGCCTGCCCAACGCCTTCGGCGAGTACGACGAGTCACCGGAGCGACAGGCCTCCTACATCGCCGAGTTCGCCGAGGCCGGGCTGGTGAATCTCGTCGGTGGCTGTTGCGGCACCACTCCGGCGCACATCGCCGCGATCGCCGCCGCGGTCGAGGGCAAGAAGCAGCGCGAGCTCTCCACGGTCGACATGGCCACGCGCCTCTCCGGACTCGAGCCGCTCAACATCACCGCCGACTCGCTCTTCGTCAACGTCGGCGAGCGCACCAACATCACCGGCTCGGCGCGCTTCCGCAACCTGATCAAGGCCAACGACTACGACACCGCGCTGTCCGTGGCCTCACAGCAGGTCGAGGTCGGTGCCCAGGTCATCGACATCAACATGGACGAGGGCATGATCGACGGCATCGCCGCGATGGACCGCTTCACGAAGCTGGTCGCCGCCGAGCCCGACATCAGCCGGGTGCCGATCATGGTCGACTCCTCCAAGTGGGAGGTCATCGAAACCGGCCTGAAGAACATCCAGGGCAAGCCGATCGTCAACTCGATCTCCATGAAGGAGGGCGAGGAGAAGTTCATCCGGGAGGCAC
>JASLCW010000290.1 GCA_030151765.1 Marmoricola sp. | reverse complement strand
AGCCGAGCTTGCGGCTGGCCTCCTGCTGCATCGTCGTCGTGCGGAAGGGCGCATACGGCGAGCGCCGGTAGGGCTTGGCCTCGACGGAGCGGATCTCGAAGGTCGTGTCGCGCAGCGCACCGACGAGTGCGTGGACGCGTGCCTGCTCCAAGTGGACGACGTCGTTGGACTTCAGCAGACCGTCGGGACCGAAGTCACGGCCGCTGGCGACCCGGGCGCCGTCGAGCGAGTAGAGCCGCGCCGGGAACATCCGGGCGTCGTGCTTCTCGCCGGCGTCGAAGGTGCCTTCGATGTCCCAGTACGACGCGGTCCGGAAGGCGATCCGCTCGCGTTCCCGGTCGACCACCAGTCGGGTGGCGACGGACTGCACGCGTCCGGCGGAAAGTCCGGACATGACCTTCTTCCAGAGGACAGGCGAGACCTCGTAGCCGTAGAGGCGGTCGAGGATGCGCCGGGTCTCCTGGGCGTTGACCAGGTCCATGTCGAGCTCCCGCGGGCTCTCGACGGCCGCCCTGATCGCCTGCGGCGTGATCTCGTGGAAGACCATGCGGTGCACCGGCACCTTGGGCTTCAGCTCATCGAGCAGGTGCCAGGCGATGGCCTCGCCCTCGCGGTCCTCATCGGTGGCGAGGTAGAGCTCGTCGGCATCCTTGAGCAGGCCCTTGAGCTTGGTCATGTGCGGCTTCTTGTCGCGGGCGACGACGTACACCGGCTCGAAGCCGTTGTCGACGTCGACGCCGAGCCGCGCCCAGGGTTCGCCCTTGATCTTCGCCGGGATCTCCGCGGCAGTGTGCGGGAGGTCGCGGATGTGTCCGATCGAGGACTCCACGACATAACCCTTGCCGAGGTAGCCCTCGATGGTGCGCGCCTTGGCCGGCGACTCAACGATGACGAGCTTGTGTGCCACTGCTTCCTGCGACGTCCTTCCTTCTCTCCGGGGTTCGAGCACCCCGGTGTTGCCGCATCAAGGTAGCGCGCCTCGTCAATGAATCGCTCCCGGTGCGGGTGTCGTCGGTCACAACGACGGCTCAGTCGACCAGCTCGAGATAGCCCTCGACGACCAGTTCACGGGCCGTCCGGAGCGCCTCCGCACGCGTCTCTGCGGGGTCCGCGCCGAGCAGCGACGCGACCGCGTCGACGAGTACGCCGAGCGCCAGCTCGGCGTCGCAGGCCCCCACCCAGGCGGCCGTCGCGGTGTCGACCTGACGCGCTCGGCGCATCCCGATCTGCTGGCGCAGCATGACCACCGCCGGGTCCTCGGCACCGGGAGCACCCTCGGTCTGCTGGAGGACATCGCTGCGCAACCTGAGCCGATGCCCCAGGAGGGCGGCGTCGTCGAGGGTGTCCAGTACCGCGCACCGCGCAAAGTAGGCATCGATCTCCGGGCCCAGCGGCTGGGCGACCTCGTAGGGCCATTCCTCGGCGCGCAGCCGGGCCGGCCCGTCGGTACGCCGGAGATTGATCCACCCGAAGCCCACGCCCTCGGCACCGATCTCCTCGAACCAGGACAGCCAGGTGTCGTAGCGGATCCGGTAGTCGGCGACATGGCCGCCGGTCGACGGGTGGTGTCCGGAATCCTTCAGCCACATCTCGACGTACGACGCGGGGTCGGCGAGCTCGCGCTGGACCGCCCACGCATTGCAGCCCGGCCTCTCCTCCCCACCGGTGACCCATGCCTCCAGTCGCTCCTGCCAGGGCTGGTCGCGCAGTACCAGCCAGTTGCCGAGGATCTGCGCGGTCCCGCCGGGTGCGAGGAAGTGCGGCACCGTGCGGACGATGTCCTCGACCACCCGGTCGCCCGGCAGCCCGGAGTCGCGATAGACGAAGCGCTCACCGGAGGCCGGCGAGATGACGAAGGGCGGGTTGGTGACGATCAGGTCGAACTGCTCACCGGCGACAGGCGCGAAGAAGTCGCCCTCCCGTACGTCGATGCGTACGTCGTTGAGCGCCGCGTTGACCTCGGTCAGCCAGACAGCACGCCTGTTGAGGTCGGTCGCCACGACATCGTCGACGTGCTCGGCCAGGTGCAGCGCCTGCACGCCGCAACCGGTTCCGAGATCGAGCGCACGCGCGACGGGACGGCGAATCGTCAACTCTGCAAGGGAAGTAGAGGCCGGACTAATGCCGAGGACATGGCTCGTACCCATACGGCTCGGCGTACCGTCGAGGCCCGGGGTGAGGTCGCTGGCGATCAACAGCGATCCCTCGTCGGTCCCATAGGGGCGGACATCGACTCTAGGGGTGACCTCCGCGACGGACCGATCGAGGATCCCCTCGGCACACAGGGCGTCCACCAGACCCGGCAGGGCCGCCTCCGCCGCCGCCAGCGGAACCGGGACCTGCAGCACCCAGAGACGGATCAGCGTCTCCAACGGACCGGCCGCCGCGGTCGCCTTCAGGCCCGGAGTGGTCTCGTTGCGGGCCAGCGCGGCCTGCGCCTCCTCACCGAGAACGGCCGCGACCGCGTCGTACGAATAGTCGGCGGCATCCAGCGCCGCGCGAAGTCGCCCCACAACGTCGGTGTTCACGCGACTCAGCCTAGAACGCTCAGTAACGTCCCTTCAGTGGCAGGTCGAGCGCGTTGGGCAGACCGGCCTTGTAGAGCAGGGCATCCGCCTGCTGCAGCGGCTCGAGGAAGGGATTGGTCCAAAGCTCGAAGAGCTTGGCCGGCGTCGCCTTCGAGCCCGCCTTGCGCAGGATCGCATTCGCCGCCTTGCGACCCGACTCGTTGGCGCCTTCCATCGTGGCCAGGTCGATGTTGGTGCGCACGTAGTCGCCGGCGAGCAACAGATTGGGCACCTTCGTGGTCACCTCCGGGCGGTTCTGCCAGGAGCCCGCGGTGTTGACCAGCAGCGGAGTGTCGTTGCTGTTGCGCCGGGTCTTCGCATGCCAGTGGATGCCCGGGTCGAGGAACCACGAGTGCACGATGCCCGGAGGCAGCACCTCGCCGGCCGTGTGGTGGTAGCGGATCTGGGCCAGCACCTCCTGCGCGATCTCCTCGCGGGTGCACTGCTTGGCGGTCTTGCCGAAGAGGATGCCCTTCGCGTCCCAGTTGGAGATGTCCACGCTCAGGCAGTCGACGGCCTTGCCGTCGCCGTAGTCGCGGGCGAAGTTGCGGCTGCCCCAGAACTGCGCCTGGGTGAGCGCGGTCAGCGCCCACGGCGCGTCGATGAAGGTGATGTGGCCCTTGGTGATCGGGGCCGGCTTCTTGAGGAAGAACTGGATGCCGGTCATCCAGTCCGTGTGCAGTCGATCGAGACGCGCCAGCGAGGGGTCGATGCGTCGTACCTTGCCGACCAGGTGCTTGCGGGCCTGCTCCACAGGCATGGCGCTGATGAACCAGTCCGCCTCATGACGACGTACCCGCCCCTTGCGGTCCCGGATGCGTACGGCGGCGACCCGCCCGTGCTCGATCTCGTACGCCGCCAGCCCGTGCCCGCCCACGAAGCGCACCCCGCGTGACCGGAGGTAGTGCATCCACGGCTTGATCCAGGCCTCGTTGGTCGGCAGGTCGAGCACCCGGTCGACGGCGCCGTCATTGCCCTGGCCGAGCATGTTGTAGACGAAGGCCTCGCCCATGTGACCGATCGTCCGCGTGCTCGCGATCGTCTCCTTGGCGGCGACCAGGTTGCGGGTCAGGCCCGCGGCGAGCACCTTCTGGTAGTCCGGCGAGCGCGTCGATGCGCCCACGAAGTCCCACCAGGTCACGTTTTCCCACTGACCGAAGCGGCGCTCGTTGCTGCTGGTCAGGAAGACGAGCAGGCGGGTCACGAAATAGGCGAGCTCGTCGGGCGGGACGTCCTGCCCCTTGATGTTCTCCATCAGATAGCGCTGCAGCCCGTCGACGGTGAGCAGCGCCTCGGGGTCCGGTCCGATGCCGAAGATGAAGGCATCGGCACGGTCGCCGCCGCGCAGGAATTTCGCCCCTGACGCGGCCTCGAGATTGTCCCAGACGCCGTGCGCGTTGCGACCGAAGGGAATTCGCCGCATCGTGTCCGGCACGTGGTGGTAGAAGCCGGGGAAGAAGCGGAAGCCGTGCTCACCGGGCAGATTCCGCCGACCTCCGCGCGCCGACCCCGGTACGCCGATGCTGCGCGCCTTGCCTCCCCACGCCGAGGGTTCGAAGACGGTCACCCGAAAGCCTCGCTCGACGAGTTCGTGGGCCGCTGCCAGACCGGCCATGCCCCCGCCGAGGACAGTCGCCCGGCGGCCCGGCGTACGGGCGAAGGCGGGTGCGTCCCACGTCGTACCGACGGCTCCGACCGCCACGCCGGCAGCACCGAGCCGCAGCGCCGTACGGCGGTCCGCCCGCAGGCCTGTCTCTGTTCCCGTCTCGGGGATCTCCGGATCCAGCACGCTTCTCTGCTCCTCGCCGTCGGGGCACTCTCGACAGCGAGCAACGAAGCGGCTCCGGGAGCGTTACTCCCGGGAGGGATCAGCGGCGCAGCGCAGCGTCCACGGAGGCGTGGATCGTGAAGACCTTGGCCAGTCCGGTGATCTTGAAGATCTTCAGGAGGCGGTCGTTGTTGCAGACCAGTTCCAGGGAGCCGTTGTGGACCCTGGTCTTCTTGAGGGCGCCGACGAGTACGCCGAGTCCGGTCGAGTCGAGGAAGTCGACCTTCTCCAGGTCGATCAGGAGGTCGTGCCGGCCCCCTGCGACCACTTCGCTGATCCGGTCGCGCAGCCTCGGGGCCGTGTAGACGTCGATCTCGCCGCCCACCGCGACAACGCTGCGACCGTCCACCTCATAGGTGTCGAGTGACAGGTCCACCGTTGCTCCTCCGTATCGCGGACGGACTTCCGAGAGTGTCCGACCGACCGGAGACATTGAATCACGGGAAATGACCCGATTGGCGGGGAAGCCGGAGACGCCGGACGGCACGCGCACCTACGTGAGGGTGCTGTCGGAGGGCGCTGGGAGACTGTTCGGCGTGGGACTTCTGGCACCGGAGACGCTTCTCGAGCGCATTCGGGCCACCCCGGGGCGCGCGGGGGCACTCGTGCACGTGCGAACCGATCCGGCTCGCACGGGCGAGACGGCGGACTTCCCCGACTGGGTGCATCCTGCCGTCCGCGCGGCCTGCGTCAGAACCGGCATCGGCGAGCTGTGGAGCCATCAGCGACTCGCGGCCGATCTTGCGCACGCCGGCGACCATGTCGTGATCGCCTCGGGAACTGCCTCGGGCAAGTCACTCGGCTATCTCCTGCCCAGCCTGAGCGCCACCGAACAGGCGCGCGGCGAGCGCGGCCAGCGCGGAGCGACCACGCTCTACCTGGCTCCCACGAAGGCCCTCGCGCACGACCAGGCCGGCCGGCTGCGCGATCTCGGACTCGTCGACCTGCGGGTGGCCACCCACGACGGTGACTCCGGCGCGGAGGAGCGCGACTGGGCCCGCGACCATGCCGAGTTCCTGCTCACCAACCCGGACATGCTGCACTTCAGCCTGCTCCCCCAGCATGAGCGCTGGCATTCCTTCCTGGGGAAGCTGAACTACGTCGTCATCGACGAGCTGCACCACTACCGCGGCATCTTCGGGGCGCACGTCGCCCAGGTGATCCGCCGGCTCCGGCGGGTCTGCGCGGCACACGGGAGCGCCCCGACCTTCGTCCTCGCCTCGGCCACGGCGGCCGATCCGGGTGGCTCGGCGCACCTGCTGACCGGGCTCGAGGTCACCGAGGTGGTGACCGACGCCTCCCCCCGGGGCCCGCGGACCATCGCCCTCTGGGAGCCGCCGGTCGTGTCCCACGCGGGTGAGCACGAGGCTCCGGTACGCCGCCCGGTCACCGCCGAGGCCGCCGATCTGCTCACCGAACTGGTCCTCGACGGCGCCCGGAGCCTCACCTTCACCCGCTCGCGTCACGGTGCCGAGATGGTGGCCATCACCGCACGGCGACTCGTACGGGAGATCGATCCCAGCCTGGCCGAGTCGATCGCCGCCTATCGGGGTGGCTATCTCCCCGAGGACCGTCGCGCACTCGAAGGCCGGCTTCGCTCCGGCGCGCTACGAGCCCTCGCGGCCACCAATGCGCTCGAGCTGGGCATCGACATCAGCGGCCTCGATGCGGTCCTGATCGCCGGCTTTCCCGGCACCCGGGCAGCCCTCTGGCAGCAGTTCGGACGGGCGGGCCGCGGCCAGGACCCGTCCCTCGGTGTCTTCATCGCCCGCGACGATCCCCTCGACAGCTACTTGGCCCACCATCCGGAGATGCTGCTCGGCCAGCCGGTCGAGGCAACGGTCTTCGACCCCGGCAATCCCTACGTGCTGGGACCGCACCTCTGTGCCGCCGCGGCCGAGATTCCCCTGGCCGAGGACGGCCCCCTGGGGGTCGACGCCTTCGGTCCCGGCGCTCGGGAGGCGGTCGATGCGCTGACCGCCGTCGGCCTGCTCCGGCGGCGGCCGCGCGGGTGGTTCTGGACCGACCGGCGACGGGCCAGTGAGCTCGCCGACCTGCGCTCCACCGGTGGCGCGCCGGTGACCCTGGTCGAGAGCGTCTCCGGGCGCGTGCTGGGCACCGTCGATCGCGGTTCGGCCCCTGCCTCGGTCCATCCGGGGGCGGTACACCTGCACCAGGGGCAGACCTGGCTGGTCGACGAACTCGACCTGGAGACAGGGGTCGCCAGCCTGACTCGCGACGAGGTCGACTACTCCACCTCGGCCCGGGATGTCACCGACATCGAGATCGTCGGCACCGAGCGGAGTCGTCCGATCGGCACCGGGACGCTGCACACCGGCACCGTCCGGGTCAGCACCCAGGTGATCGCCTTCCTGAAGCGCCGGCGTACGACGGGCGAGGTGCTGGGCACCTTCCCTCTCGAGATGCCCCGGCAGACGCTGGAGACCCAGGCGGTGTGGTGGACGCTGCCCGACGAGGCGTGGTCACCCCTGCAGCTCGCCGAACCGGGCGGTGCCGCCCATGCGGCCGAGCACGCCTCCATCGGCCTGCTCCCGCTCTTCGCCACCTGCGATCGCTGGGACATCGGTGGCGTCTCGACCCAGTTGCACCCCGACACCGGCCTGCTCACCGTCTTCGTGCACGACGGCCATCCGGGAGGAGCCGGCTTCGCCCGTCGCGGCTACGAATGCGCCGACGACTGGCTGCGGACGACGCGCGACCTGATCCGCGAGTGCCCGTGCGAGAGCGGCTGCCCGTCCTGCGTGCAGTCACCCAAGTGCGGCAACCAGAACCACCCGCTGGACAAGCCCGGCGCCGTCGCCCTCCTCGACCTCCTGGTCGACACTCAGTGACAGACGAGGAGGAGCCGGCTGCTACGCGCTCTTCTTCTCTGCACGGATACGCCAATGGACAGCCGAAAGAGCCAGCAGCGAGAGCGCGGCGCTGCGGTCACCATCCGTCAGGGTGCCGCGCTTGAGGCCGCGACACACCAACTGCTCAGCGAGCAAGGCGTACTCCCGGCCCTGAAGAAGCCCTTCCCAGAAGCGCAGGTCGAACTCCGAGGCGACCACACGCTCACGTGCGAGCAGGCCCTCAGCAAATTCCTGAACCCTCGTCACAGCGGCCATCCTAAGAGCGGGAGCGGGTACGCGGTAGCAATGCTCCATCTCCCTCCGTGCTCTTCTCGCACGAACACGACACCATCAATGCCCCGATGCCGCCCATAGAGCGCAAAGCGCCGTTAGTTGAGTCCCCGATAGTGGTGTAGCGCGGTCGCCGACTTCGTTCCCGTCGTGGACGTGGGCGCGG
>JASLCW010000287.1 GCA_030151765.1 Marmoricola sp. | reverse complement strand
GGGCGCTGCCGGTGGTCTTCGCGATCACCACACTCGGCTCGGTGCTGGTGGTCAACCTGCAGCTCCGGCTGATGCACGTCGCCGGCCCGGCGCAGACCCTGGGTGCCGCGATGAACCACGCCTCGCTCAACATCGCCAATGCACTCGGCGCCTGGCTCGGCGGCATCGCGGTCGACCACGGCGGCTACCGCGATCCGGCGCTGGTCGGGGTCGCGCTCTCGGTGGCCGGCGCCGCCGTCCTGGCGGTCTCCGCGCTCGTCCACGTGCGCGAGCGCGGGAGCACGGCGTAGCGCGGGAGGCCCGGTCGTCGTTGGGGCAGCATGCGACGCCTGCTGCTCACGCTGTTGCCGATCCTGCTCACACTCGGAGTGGCTGCGGGGCCGGCTCACGCCTCCGATCCCCTCGCCGGTTTCACCAACCACGGCCGCTTCATCACCGATTCCTCGGGTCGGGCCTTCCTGGTGGCCGGGATCAACATGGTCGACAAGCGGCCGCCGTACCGTGCCGACGCAGTGGGCTTCGGTGACGACGACGCCGCCTTCCTGGCCGCGAACGGCTTCAATGCCGTCCGCCTGGGGGTGATCTGGAAGGCCGTTGAGCCACAGCCCGGGCAGTACGACGACGCCTATCTCGGGCACATCCGCGACGAGATCCAGATGTTGGCGAACCACGGCATCGCCACCCTGGTCGACTTCCACCAGGATCTCTACAACGAGGCCTTCCAGGGTGAGGGCGCACCCGACTGGGCGGTGCTCCCCGGCGGGCCGCCGAACCAGCCGAAGGCCGGCTTCCCGGCCAACCAGTTCATCAACCTCGCGGTGATGTACGCCTTCGACAATTTCTGGAACAACGCGAAGGGCCCCGGAGGCGTCGGGCTGGCCGATCGGTACGCCGCCGCATGGGCCCACACCGCGTCGTACCTCAAGGGCACGCCGGGCGTCATGGGTCTGGACCTCTACAACGAGCCGTGGCCAGGCACCCTGTGGGCGACCTGCTTCCCGCTCGGCTGCCTGCTGCTCGACGGACGCACCCAGCAGGTGCAGCAGAAGGTGATCAACGCGGTACGACGCGTCGACGCCGACGTGCCGCTCTACTACGAGCCCAACTCGCTCTTCAACGACGGCATCCCCACGTATGTGCGGCCGACGGGGACGAATCTCGGATTCTCCTTCCACGACTACTGCCTGACCTCCGTCGTCGGCTCGTCGGCCGGTCCGATCGGCGATCTGATCTGCAACGCGACGGACACGTTGACCTGGCAGAACGCGGAGAACCAGCTCGCCGTGACGGGGGCGACGCCGCTGTTGACCGAGTTCGGCGCCACCACGATCCAGGCGACGCTGACCGGCCTCGTCGACCGGGCCGCGCAGCACCGCATCGGCTGGATGTACTGGGCGTACTGCGGTTGCGATGACCCGACCACGACCGGACCCGGCACCGAGCAGGCCCTCGTCTACGACCCGGCGCAGCCGCCCACGGGCACCAATGTGGACCGGGCCAAGCTGAAGGCGCTCGCCGTACCGCATCCGAGTCTGGTCGCGGGCACGCCGACGGCATATGCCTACAACCGGACCAGCCGGGTCTTCACCGCCGGCTGGTCGACGGCTCGTGTGGCGGGCGGCGGCGCCTTCGGTGCGGGCGCCCGCACCCTGATCGCGACGCCAGCGATCGCCTACCCGCAGGGTTACACCGTGCAGGTGAGCGGTGGTCAGGTCGTATCCGCGCCGGATGCCGACCAGTTGGTCATCGCGCAGTCGCCCGGGGTGACGTCGGTGAGCGTCACTGTCAGCCCGCGCTGAGCCTTCTTCAACCTACGGACGGGCCAAAGTTCTGTTCGAAGCCAATCGGTCACGCTCACGGAGGCCCGCGATGCGCGACTTTGGCCCGTCGGTGCGCAGGTCAGTCGGTGAACTCCTCGGCCAGGAGGTCGAGGAGGGCAACATCCATCGGCACACCCTCGATCCGGAAGAACTTCCGCAGGCGACCGGTCTCGGTGAAGCCAACCTTGTGGAGTACGGCGCGCGATGGCTCGTTGCCGACGCCGACCAGTGCGCGGACCCGGTCCAGCCCGAGGCCGCCGTCGCTCTGCTCGATGAAGCCGTGACGGACCGCGGCCCGGGTGGCCAGTGTGGCCTGGCCTCGGCCGCGTGCCGCTGAGGACATCCAGTAGCCGACCTCGGCGCTGCCCGGCGATTTGTCGTCGATGTCGAAGAGATTCACGACACCGAGCAGATCGTCGGTCCTGCCATCCGCGATCGCCCAGCGCACCGTGCGTCCGACGGCGCTCTCCATCTGAGCGGTGAGCATGTTGTGGCGCACGAGCCCTTCGCCCGGTGGCTCCTCCAGACGGCTCCAGCGCAGCAGCTCGGGGTCGGTGAAGGCGGCAGTGATCGTCGCGAGGTCGTCCTCACGCTGCGGCCGTAGCCGAAGGTCGTCGAGCTCGATGACGGGGGCGACCAGCCACGTTTCCCGCGGCTCCATCGCCTCACCTCGGCGCAGCGTTCCGGCCCACGAGTCGGTGGCGGTGCCGCGGTGGTCGAGCCAGCCGCGCAGGGTGCCGTCGAAGGAGAAGCCGACCTTCCAGGCGAGCCGGCGTGAGGCCCAGTTGCCCTCGTTGGCGTACCAGATCACCGTCTCGAGGTCCGCCCCCGCGGCGGAGAATCCCCAGTCCAGCATCAGTCGGAGCCCGCGCTCCATCGCCCCTGTGCCGCGCAGGTCTGGGTGGGCGCCGAAGGCGATCTCGGCTCTGCCGGGGACGCGATTGCGCAGGCTGACGGTGCCGCCGAAACGACCTTCGTACTCGACGGCGAAGGCCCACTCCTCGTTGGTCGCCCACCCGCCCGGCATCGCATGACGGACGAAGCGGGCGGCGTCGTCGCGGGTGTACGGCGCGGGCACGACGGTCCACCTGATGCTCAGCGGATCCCGGCACTGCTCCACCACGCGGTCGATGTCGCCCTCGTGATGTGCCCGGAGGGTGACTACGCCGTCGGTGAGCGTCGGTACGTCGTACATGAGGTGACCCTGCCAAGCCGAAGCCCCTCGTGGCAACCGGGTTAGTAGTGGCGGCCAGGCCCTAGGGTCGGAGCATGCGCTTCAGCCAGGTCGATGTCTTCTCCGCCGAGCCCCTGCGCGGCAACCCGGTCGCGGTGGTCCACGACGCCGACGGGTTGAGCGACGAGCAGATGGCGGCCTTCGCCCGCTGGACCAACCTCTCGGAGACCACCTTCCTGCTGCGGCCGACAGATCCCGGGGCCGACTACCGGTTGCGGATCTTCACGCCGGGCGAGGAGTTGCCCTTCGCCGGCCACCCGACGCTCGGCAGCGCGCACGCCTGGCTCGAGGCGGGCGGCCTGCCGGCCGGAGAGGACGTAGTCCAGGAGTGTGGCGCGGGTCTGGTCCGGATCCGCCGGGCCGCGGGCCTGGCCTTCGCGGCTCCGCCGCTGATGCGCTCCGGCGCGGTCTCCGAGGACGACCTCGTCGCGATCGCGGCCGTGCTCGGCGTGGCTCGTGAGGGCATCATCGACTCGGCCTGGATCGACAACGGGCCTGGTTGGGTCGGGATCCGGCTGACCGGTGCGGACGTCGTACTCGGTCTGCGGCCGGACTGGTCGGCCTTCGGGGACTTCAAGATCGGCGTCGTCGGCACCTATCCGCCCGGTGGGTCGGCCGATGTCGAGGTGCGCGCCTTCTGCCCGCAGTACGGCGTACCCGAGGACCCGGTGACGGGCTCGCTCAATGCCGGCATCGGCCAGTGGCTCGCCGGCCGCGGCCTCCCCTCGTCGTACGTCGCTTCCCAAGGGACGGTGCTGCAGCGAGCCGGCCGGGTCCGTGTCGAGAGCATCGACGGCGACATCTGGGTCGGCGGCGACACGCGGACCACGATCAACGGCACCCTCGACCTCTGAACCCACGAACGGGCCGAAGTCCGATTCACGGCTCTTGCCCACGCTCAGCGACTCGGCCCGAAACCGACCTTGGTCCGTCGGTGGGTTCTACTGTCAATGGCCAGTCTGCCTCTGAGCGGGAAAGCTGTCGCATGACCGCGGCCGTCGATGGCGCGATAGGTCCGGTCCGGTGCCCGCATCAGGATCCGGTCGCCGATGGCGCCGATCACGACGTAGCGCTTGAGTCGAGGCAGCGCTTCGTAAGAAGTCCAGGAGCCGTCGGTGGACCGGAACACCTGACCTCTGACCGTGCTCGCGAAGAGCACCCCGTTCGACGTCGCGGCCAGGTTGTCGAGATCCTCGAAAGGCACATCGCGCTTGTGGAGCTGGGTCCAGTGGCGTCCCGCGTCGGAGGACACCGCGAGAGTGCCGAGCGCCCACGTGTCGATCCCGTCATAGCTCGCAAGCGCCGCCACGTGGTTTCCGCCGCTCACGATCGCATCGGGGGCATTGCCCTCCGTGAGCATGGTCGTCCGCCAACGGCTCCCGTCGAGGGTCCCGGTCCAGACGTGGGTCGCCACCTGGCCGGAACCGTCGAGGTTCGCCACGACCGTGCCGTCGGCTGTCACGGTTCCGGCCGCGACGTGCTGGCCTCTGGGCGCGCCGGGAAGAGGGCCGGTGGTCGCGCTGAGGGAGTCCACGCCGAAAAGGCCGGCTCCGGTCTCGATCAGTGCCTCCACGTTGGGTGAGGCGTGGCGGGTGCGCTTCAAGGGCCGTGCGCGGCCCTGCGCGTCGATCAGGATGCCGGGCCGATCCCAACTGCTGATCACGTAGCCCGAGCCGGCGACCCTCGGCGTCGGCAGCGATCCGTGGACCCGGCCGGCCCTGGTTCCCGTCGGGCCCCGCAACTGCCAGGCGGAGTCGCAGTCCTGGCTGTCGCGGTCATGACAGACCTCCCATACGGTGAGCACGGAGCGACCTTGCCCGGCGATCCCGACGAGCCGGCCCTCCCGGACGATGCGGTCCGCATCCGACGACTGCGGGGCACGGGGATCGGGCAGATCGCGCCGGCTCCCGCTACCGTCGAAGGCGACCAGCCGGTCGGTGAACTCGACGCTGATCGGCGTACGTCGTCCGACGATGGTCACCCGCCCCACCACGTGATCGCCAGCCGAGGTCAGCCCGGTGACGCGACCGGTCGGGAGGCGGGTGAACCGGGTCCAGTCCGCAGCCGCCGACCGGTAGAGCCGCCCCTCCGCATCGGCGACGAAGAGCGTGTCTCCCGCGGCCGCCATCGAATCGAGGCTACGGAAGGGCAGGGCGGCCTTGGGGATCCTCGTCCAGTCCCGGCCGGTGTCGGTGCTGACCGCCATTCCCTCGACCGGCAGGATGGTGGCGCCGTCCGAGGACGAGATCGCCGCGGCGTGAGTTCCCGACAGGGCGAGCCCACCGGCCAGACTCCCGGGGAGCGTGCCGCCCGTGGTCCATCGCCACCCGCTGCCGGGAGAAAGGGCGACGAGGCAGGTCCGCCGGCCGGATGCCGCCAGCCCGACGACGGATCCGTCGTCGGCCACCGCGGCGTTCTGGAGCATCGCGCCCGGAGGAGCCGGCGGGTAGGCGATCCGGCCACGGTCGTCGACGGCGGCGAGGCCCTGGTGGGCGCCGACGAAGCCGGTGGGAGCGAAGTCGGGCCTTCCCCAGGTGATCGGCTGCCCGTGTCCGCCGGTCGTCAGGAGGAATCCGGAGCCGTCGACGGCCGTCACCACGAAGCGATCGCCGGCACGCGCGGCCCAGGGCTCGGCGAAGGAGATGGCGCCCTCGCGGACACGCGACCCGTTGCTGAGCAGCCAGCGGTACCGGCAATGCGTGTCCCGCGCCCGGCAGCGCTGCCAGATCGTCAGGACGCTGCCGTCGGGCGCGGCCGCGAAGGTGCGGAGGCTCTCGGTCGTCGCCGGTTTGCGAATGGGGACCGGGGTCGGAGGGGTCGCGCCGGCTGGATCCTTCAGGGCGGGGTGATCCTTCGTCGCGGCGACGGCGATCGCGGTGCCGCCGGCCAGGGCGGCGACCAGGAGCGCCGAGGCCCACCAGCGGGTACGCCGGCGCGCGCCGGCGTACCGATCGGACAGCTGCCCGTCCATGAGCACCTCCTCCGCACCCGGACCGTCCCGGTCGACATGTGTGATGCCCGGGACCGTCGATTGGTTGCAGCGGAGGCGCGACCGATCAGAGGTAGGTCATGCCCATCTTGTCGCGCACCTCGGCGAGGGTGGCCTCGGCGACCTCGTTGGCGCGCTCGTTGCCGGCCCGCAGGACCTCCTTGACGATCGAGGGGTCCGCCTCGATCTCGGCGCGCCGTGCGCGGACGGGGGCGAAGAAGGTGTTGACCGCCTCGGTGACCCGCGCCTTCAGGGCGCCGCCGCCTCCGTCGCCGATCTCGGCCGCGATCTGCTCGGGCGCGGTGCCCTCACAGAGCGAGGCCAGGGTGAGCAGGTTGGCGACCTCGGGCCGGCCGGCCGGGTCGTAGGTGATCACCCGGTCGCTGTCCGTCTTGGCCTTCTTCAGCAGCTTCGCGGTCTCGTCGGCGCTCATCCGCAGCTGGATCGAGTTGCCGCGCGACTTGCTCATCTTGTTGCCGTCGAGACCGGCCACGTGGGTGGCCGAGGAGAGCAGCGCGTCGGGCTCGGGGAAGGTGTCGCCGTACCGCTCGTTGAAGCGGCGGGCCACCACGCGGGTCTGCTCGATGTGCGGCAGCTGGTCCTTGCCGACCGGGACGACATTGCCCTTGCAGAAGAGGATGTCCGCGGCCTGGTGGACCGGATAGGTGAGCATCAGGCCGCTGATCGCCTTGATCCCGGCGCTGGCGGCCTCGTCCTTGACCGTGGGATTGCGTTGCAGCTCGGCGACGCTGACCAGGCTGAGGAAGGGCAGCAGCAGCTGGTTGAGGGCAGGTACGGCGGAATGCGTGAAGATCGTCGACTTCGCGGGGTCGATGCCGACGGCCAGGTAGTCGGTGATCAGCTCGCGCACGCTGCCGCGGATGTCGCCGGCGATCTCGCGGTCGGTGATCACCTGGTAGTCGGCCACGATCACCCAGGTCTCGGCGCCGAGCTCCTGCAGCTTGACCCGATTGACCAGGGAGCCGAAGTAGTGGCCGATGTGCAGTGCACCGGTCGGGCGGTCCCCGGTGAGCATCCGGAATTCTTCGGGATGCTCGGCGAGGCGCGCCTCGATGGCGGCGCTGCGCTCGCTCGCGGCGCGGAAGGTACCGGACTGCTCGACATCGTTCACGGGGGAACTCTACAAACCGGCTAGTCTTGCCCGGTGACGACCATCGGCATCTCGGTCGCGGTCCCCGAACCGTGGGGGCGGCAGCTTCAGGACTACCGGGTCGCCCTTGGTGATCAATCCGCCCGCCTGATCCCGACGCACGTCACCCTGGTGCCGCCGTACGAGGTGAGCGAGGGGGAGTTCGCGGAGGTGCTCGAGCACCTCGAGGCCGTGGCCGCCGCCGCGGAACCCTTCCGCGTGCACCTGCGGGGGACCGGCACCTTCCGCCCGGTCTCACCGGTGGTCTTCGTCAACGTGGTCGACGGCATCGCGGCCTGCGAGCAGATCGCCGCGCAGCTTCGCGGCGGCCTCGCCGACGCCGATCTGCGCTTCCCGTACCACCCGCACGTGACGGTCGCCCACGAGCTGGACGAGCCGCTCCTCGACCGGGCCTTCACCGAGCTCGCCGACTTCGAGGCGAGCTTCGACGTGCGCGAGATCCACCTCTACGAGCACGACTTGGCGGACGGCTGGCGGCCGACGCGATCGGTGACGCTCGCGGGTTGAGCCACAGTAGTTCGCTCAATTCACAACGGATGTTGTGTTTTCGGCGTCGATCACACCGAATTCCGTGTGTTCGGCGGGTAATTCACAACATCCGTTGTGTTTTGCCCCTGGATCAACCGCCGATCTGGTCGAGCAGCCAGGAGGGGCTCATCGTCCGTGCCCCGACGACCTGCACCTGAGCCTGCAGCCCGCGGTCAGCGGTGATCACGGTGACATCGGCGCCGGAGGCGACCGCGTCCCGCGTCGCCGCGACGATGGCACTGTCGCCGTCCCGGGGAGCGTGAACCGTCTCCAGGTGCCCGTCGACCCCCTTCGGTACGCCGCCCTTCGCGGCACCCTCCAGCACCAGGACGACCCGATCCCAGGAGATGTCGGCGACCGCGAGGTGGGCATGCAGCCGCTTCGCGGCACCGGCACGGTCCTTCCACCAGCCATTGGGCACGGCGCCCACGACATTGGCCCCGTCGACGACCAGCACCCTGGTCATACGAGGCCCACTTCCCAGAGCCGGTGCACGCCCGGTAGCCCCTTCAGGTCGGCCTCGCGGAAGTCGACGAGGACGATGTCCTCGACCTCACGCAGGGCCTGGCGGACGTCGTCGCTGA
This sequence comes from Marmoricola sp., assembly GCA_030151765.1. GTDB lineage: Bacteria > Actinomycetota > Actinomycetes > Propionibacteriales > Nocardioidaceae > Marmoricola. The sequence goes on along the minus strand of JASLCW010000287.1, from coordinate 2,390 downwards.
CCAGGATCTCGCCGCCCTGGGCCTGGGCTGCCACCCGGGCGGCCATGGCGACATTGGTGCCGAAGAAGTCGCCGTCGCGTTCCACGACGGTGCCGGTGTGGATGCCGACCCGCACCCGGATCGGTGTACGCCGGAGCGCGCGGTGGCTGCCGGACTCGAAGGCGTCCTGCATGGCGATGCCGCATCGGACCGCGTCGGCCGGCGTACGGAAGACGATCATGAAGCCGTCGCCCTGGGACTTCACGATGTGCCCGTGGTTGGCCTCGACGGCGCGCTGCACGAGGGCGTCGTGGGCGGCGAGGATGCGCACCCACGCCTCGTCGCCGAGTTGGTCGTTGAGCGAGGTCGAGTTCTCGATGTCGGAGAAGAGGATCGTGATGGTGCCGTCGTCGGCGGTGAGGCGGTCGATCTCGGTACGGTCCTCGGTGAGCCAGGCATTGAGATCCTCGATCGAGGAGGCGAGCAGGCCGGCCACCCCGCCCTCGCGGAGCCGGTTGGCGCTCTCGACCGCGGTCTCGACGACGGTCCGGAGGGTGCGACTGCGGCGGCGGGAACCTGCCGGCAGGGTCTCCAGCCGCTCGACCTGCTCGGCCAGGGCGGCGCGCTGGGCCTCGCTGGCTTCCAGGCGCCGGCGGGTCGCGATCAGGGCGATCACGGACGCGGCGAGCAGCGCCGCGAGTACGACGACCAGGATGACCAGCACGACCACGGGGCGAGCCTGTCACAAGGAGGCTCCCGCCGAGGGCGATCCGGCGCGTGACCTCGGTCTCGGGCCGATCCTGCGGCGGGGGAGCTGTGCGACAATGAGAACCTGTTCTAGTTCTGGTCAGCGAAGAGACGGAGTGAGCATGTCGAGTCCGGCCATCGAGGGGTGGTTCACGACGGGGCCGGCGCCGGCCCTGATCGGGTCCCGCTGCACCTCCTGCGCAACCGTCTTCTTCCCGCGCCGCCAGGACTGGTGCACCAATCCGGCCTGCTCCGGCGACAGCTTCGAGGACGTGGAACTCTCCCGCCGCGGCACCGTCTGGTCCTACACCGACGCGCAGTACCAGCCGCCGGCCCCGTACATCCCGCGCGAGGCGGAGTACGCCCCCTTCGCGCTGGCCGCGGTCGAGCTCCCCGAGGGCCTCGTCGTACTCGGTCAGGTTGCCGACGGCTTCGGCGTTGCCGACCTGAAGGTCGGAACCGAGGTCGAACTGGTCGTCGAGACGCTCTACACCGACGAGTCCGGTGAACGCACGATCTGGCGCTGGCGTCCTGTGGAGGTTGCTCGATGAACGACGTTCGCATCGCCGGTGTCGGCATGCACCCCTGGGGCAAGTGGGGCCGCAATTTCGTCGGGTACGGCGTCCACGCCGCCCGTCAGGCGCTCTCCGACGCCGGTGTCGCGTGGGCCGATGTCGACCTGATCGTCGGCGGCGAGACGGTCCGCAACGGCTACGGCGGCTACGTCGCCGGCGCCACCTTCGCGCAGGCACTCGGTTGGAACGGGGCCCAGGTGGCAACCTCCTACGCCGCCTGCGCGACCGGTGCCCAGGCTCTCGACACCGCCCGCGCCCGCATTCTCGCCGGGATGTCCGAAGTCGCCCTCGTCGTCGGCGCGGACACCACGCCGAAGGGCTTCCTGGCGCCCAACGCCGGTGAACGCTGGGACGACCCGGACTGGCTGCGCTTCCGCCTGCTGGGCATGACGAACCCCGCCTATTTCGCGATGTACGCGCGCCGTCGCATGGACCTCTACGGTGCCACCAGCGAGGACTTCGCGCTGGTCAAGGTGAAGAACGCGCGCCACGGCCTGACCAATCCCAATGCGCGCTATCGCAAGGAGGTCAGTGCCGAGGAGGTGCTGGGCTCGGCGATCGTCAGCGACCCGCTCCACCTGCTGGACATCTGCGCCACCTCCGACGGCGGCGCGGCGGTCGTCCTCGTCTCGGAGGAGTACGCCGCACGCCACGATCTTGCCTCGAAGGTGCGGATCCGGGCGGTGTCGACGGTGACGCCGACCTTCCCCAACACGGTTCTCGACATGCCCAATCTGTCGACCGACGCGGCGATGGGCGCGAAGCCCGAGCGCACCTTCAAGCAGTCGATCGCGGATGCGGCGTACGAGCAGGCCGGCATCGCGCCCGCCGACGTGGACGTGGCCGAGGTCTACGACCTGTCGACCGCGCTCGAGCTGGACTGGATGGAGGACCTCTCCCTCTGCGGTCCGGGTGAGGCCGAAGCGCTGCTCCGGGCCGGCGAGACCACCATCGGCGGCCGGATCCCGGTCAACCCGTCGGGCGGACTGGCCTGCTTCGGTGAGGCGGTTCCGGCCCAGGCGCTGGCCCAGGTCTGCGAGCTCACCTGGCAGCTGCGCGGCCAGGCCGAGGGCCGCCAGGTCGAGGCCG
>JASLCW010000248.1 GCA_030151765.1 Marmoricola sp. | reverse complement strand
GACGGACTTGGCCAAGTTGCGGGGCTGGTCGACGTCGTGGCCGAGCCGGGTGGCGAGTTCGCAGGCGAACAGCTGCAAGGGTACGGCGGCCAGCACCGGCTGCAGCAGCGTCGGTACGACGGGCAGCGGGATGGTCGCGTCGGCGTACGGCGCCACCTCGTCGTCGCCCTCTTCCGCAAGGACGATCGTGCGTGCTCCCCGCGCCCGGATCTCCTGGATCGCGCTGATCATCTTGTCGTGCAACTGATCGCGGCCACGCGGCGGAACCACGCAGAAGACCGGCAGTCCCGGCTCGATCAGCGCGATCGGCCCGTGCTTGAGCTCGCCCGCGGCGAAGCCCTCGGCGTGCAGGTAGGCGAGCTCCTTGAGCTTGAGCGCACCCTCGAGGGCGATCGGGAATCCCGCGTGCCGGCCGAGGAAGAGGACCGTGCGGATGTCCTGGAGCTCGGCGGCGAGCGCGTAGACGTCGTCGGCGCGGTCCAGCACCTGCTGCACCTCGTCGGGCATCGCGGCGAGCTCGGCGACGACCGTGCCGATCTCGTCGCCGAACATGGTGCCGCGGACCTGCGCGAGATAGAGGCCGAGCAGATAGCAGGCGATCAGCTGCGTCAGAAAGCCCTTGGTCGAGGCGACGCCGATCTCGGGACCCGCATGGGTGTAGATCACCGCGTCGGACTCGCGCGGGATGGTGGATCCGTTGGTGTTGCAGATCGCCAGCACGCGCGCCTTCTGCAGACGGGCATGCCGGATCGCCATGAGCGTGTCCGCGGTCTCGCCGGACTGGCTGATCTCGACGACGAGCGTGTTGCGGGTCAGGATCGGGTCGCGATAGCGGAACTCGTGGGCCAGCTCCACCTCGCAGGGGATCCGGGTCCAGTGCTCGATGGCGTACTTGGCGACCAGGCCCGCGTAGTTCGCCGTACCGCAGCCGACGATGATGATCTTGTCGACCTCGCGGAGCTCCTCCTCGGTGATCCGCACCTCGTCAAGGACCAGCTGGCCGTCCTCGTCGTGACGTCCCAGCATCGCGTCGGCCACGGCCCGCGGCTGCTCGAAGATCTCCTTGCGCATGAACCAGTCGTAGCCGTCCTTCTCCGCGGCGGAGAGGTCCCAGTCGACGTGGTAGCGGGTGCCCTCGGCGGGATTGCCGGCGAAGTCGGAGACCTCGACGGTGTCCGCGGTGATCGTGACGACCTGGTCCTGGGCGAGTTCGAGCGCCTCACGGGTGAACTCGATGAAGGCGGCGACATCGGAGCCGAGGAAGTTCTCACCCTCGCCCAGACCGACGACCAGCGGCGAGTTGCGGCGCGCGGCCACGACGCGCGGCGGGTCCTCGGCGTCGACCGCGACCAGCGTGAAGGCGCCCTCGAGCCGGGAGCAGGCCCGCTGCATGGCCACCGTCAGGTCGCCCGCACCTTCGACGAGTGCCCGCTCCAGCAGGTGCGCGGCGATCCCGGTGTCGGTCTCGGAGCGGAAGTCGTCGCCGGCCGCGACCAGTTCGTCGCGCAGCGTGGCGAAGTTCTCGATGATGCCGTTGTGCACCAGCGCAACCCGGCCGTTCTGGCCCAGGTGCGGGTGGGCGTTGACGTCGTTGGGGGCGCCGTGGGTCGCCCAGCGGGTGTGCCCGATGCCGGTGCTGGAAGGCGGCAGCGGGCTCTCGCCGAGCGCCTTCTCGAGGTTGGCGAGCTTGCCGGCGCGCTTGTCGGAGGCGATCGCTCCGCCGGCGACGACGGCGATGCCCGCGGAATCGTAGCCGCGGTACTCGAGGCGGCGCAGACCCTCGATCACGACGTCGCGTGCCTGCCTCGGACCGACGTACCCCACGATGCCGCACATGGGCTGAAGTCTACCGGCGTTGCATGGGACGATCAGTCATGCATTCCGGTCTCAGGGGAGTCCGCCCCCGTCATGTGATCGCCCAGGTCTGGCTGGCCAACGTGATCGGTGCCGCCCTGCTCGTCGCCGAGTACGTCGTCACCCTGCCCTTCCCCGCCCACCTCTCCACGGGTCGTCGCCTCGGAGCGGATCGTCACCCGCGCGGACGCCGGGGAGCGCGGCCGCTGGCGCCTGCTCGACCCCGTCCTGCTGCGCGGTCGTCTCGATCAGACGACCCTCGCCGTACCCACCTAGGCGCGGGGGCCCTACGCTGAAGGTCATGCGTGGATCGGTCACCGTGCACATGGCCGCCTCCCCCGAGGCCGTGTGGGATCTCGTCAGCGATGTCACCCGGATCGGCGAATTCAGTCCGGAGACCTTCGAGGCCGTCTGGACCCGCGGTTCCACCGGGCCCGAGGTCGGGGCCTGGTTCAAGGGACACGTGAAGCGCAACGGGATCGGCCCGATCTACTGGACGCTGTGCCGCGTGACCGAGTGCGTGCCGGGTGAGGTCTTCGGCTTCGACGTCGTCATGAACGACCGGCCGATGAACACGTGGACCTACCGGATCGCCCCCGCCGGCGACGGCTGCGACGTGACCGAGTCCTTCGAGCTCGCCCCCAACCCGCTCCTGAAGCTCTACTGGACCCTGCTCGGCTGGACCCGGGGCAAGACCAACACCGACGGCATGCGCCAGACCCTGGAGCGCATCCGTGAGGTCGTGGAGCGCGCCTGAATGTCCACGACACCCAACCACGGCGAGTCGTCGCCTTACGTCGAGCTCGACCGCGCCGCGTGGTCCCGTCTCGCGGCCGAGGTCGAGCAACCCCTCAGTGCCGAGGAGATCGAACGTCTCCGCGGTCTGGGCGACCAGCTCAATCTCGACGAGGTCCGGCACATCTACCTGCCGATCTCACGCCTGCTCAGCCTGTACGTCGAGTCCTCGCGCAATCTGCACCATGCCCAGGAGTCCTTCCTCAACCAGCCGCAGCCACCGCGCACGCCCTTCGTGATCGGGCTGGCCGGTTCGGTCGCGGTGGGCAAGTCGACGACGGCCCGAGTGCTGCAGCAGATGCTGGCGCACTGGCCGGCACACCCGCGGGTGGCGCTGGTGACCACCGACGGCTTCCTCTATCCCAATGCCGAGCTGGAGCGCCGCGGCCTGCTCACCCGGAAAGGCTTCCCCGAGTCCTACGACCGCAAGGCACTGCTGCGCTTCGTGATGGACATCAAGTCCGGTCGCGACGAGGTCGAGGCGCCCGTCTACAGCCACCTCGTGTACGACGTGACCGACGAGAAGGTGGTCGTCTCCCGGCCCGACATCGTGATCGTCGAGGGCCTCAACGTGCTCCAGCCGTCGACCAGTCGGCCCGACGGCCGTACCGGCCTCGCGGTCAGCGACTTCTTCGACTTCACCGTGTACGTCGACGCCAGCCAGACCGACATCCGGCGTTGGTACACCGACCGGTTCCTGCGCCTGCGCGAGACCGCCTTCCGCGACCCGGCGTCGTACTTCGCCCGCTACGCGGCGCTGAGTCACGACGAGGCGGTCGCCGAAGCGGGCCGGATCTGGGACACGATCAACGGCCCCAACCTCACCCAGAACGTGGCCCCCACCCGGTCCCGCGCCACCCTCGTGCTGCGCAAGGACCACGACCACTCGATCCGCTGGGTCCGCCTGAGGAAGCTCTAGCGTTCGTCGCGGAACCGAGGAGCCCGGCCCTCCTTGCGGGCGCGGGTGGCCTCTTCGAAGTTGTCGGTGAGCAGGCGCACGTAGAGCTGGCCGAGACCCTCGAGCTGCAGGTGCGACTCCAGCGACGACGCGTCCAGGCTCGACCAGAGGCTGCGCTTGGTGAGTTCCACGCCCGGTCGCGAGAAGCCGGCGATCCGGGCGCCGAGCTGCACCGCCGAGTCGAGGAGTTCCTCAGCGGGAACCACCCGTGAGACCAGGCCGATCCGCTCGGCCTCGTCGGCGTCCACATCGCGCCCGGTCAGCATGATCTCCGAGGCGCGCGAGCTGCCGATCGCTCGCGGCAGCAGATACGAGAGGCCGAGCTCACTGGCGGTCAGCCCGTTGTTGATGCCCGCTGCCCGGAAGTATGCCGCCGGCGCGGCGATCCTGATGTCGCAGGCGAGCGCGAGGCACAGTCCGCCACCGATCGCGGCGCCGTTGACCGCGGCGATCACCGGCTGATGCATGCGGCGCAACGTGAGGACGACGTCGTCGAGCACCTCCATCGCCCGGAGCGCGTACGTCGGTCGGGTCAGACCGTCGACCCCGGGCGCGACTCCCGCGGACTTCTGATCCGCGCCGGAGCAGAATCCACGGCCGGCCCCCGTGAGCACGATCGCCCGTACGTCGTTGTCCCGGTTGAGTTCATCGAGCCGCTCGAGCACCGGGACCATGACGTCGTACGCCATCGCATTCATGCGCTCGGGACGGTTGAGCGTGACCACGGCGACCTCGGGGCGCGGTCGGTCGACGATGACGAAGTCCATTGCGGCACTCTAGGGGTATGGAGAAGCAGGAACCGGTCCCCCAGACCCGTTGGGCGGCGGGCGGCGCCCACAACAGCGGCTACCTGAGCCGCTTCTCCGAACGCATCGACGCCGGCGACGACGTGGACGGCGAGGCACGGCTGGCCGATGTCCTGGTCGGCCGCGGCGCCCGCATCCTCGACGCCGGCGCCGGCATGGGCCGGGTCGGGATCGCCCTGCAGCGCAAGGGACACGACGTACTGGCGGCCGAGCCTGACCCGGCACTGGCGGCCGAGTCGCAGCGACGCTGGCCCGAATTGTCCGTTGTCACCAAGGACATCCTCGAGCTCGACCCGGAGACCGAAGGCACCTTCGACCTGATCGTCGTCGTCGGCAATGTGCTGATCCTGCTCGCCGAGGGCACCGAGGTGCGCGCGCTGACCACGCTGCGGCGACTGCTCGGCGAGGGCGGCCGGATCCTCGTCGGCTTCCATCTCGACGGCGGCCCCGCACTCAGCCGGCACGGCTACACGTGGGACCTGTTCACCGCCGATGCGGCGGCCGCCGGCCTCGAGCCGCAGCATCATTTCGGCGGCTACAACCTGGAGCCGGTGAACGACGAGTACTGCGTCGCCGTACTGACGGTTGACTGAGACTTAAGTCATCGGAAGCAGACGAAAGTCGGTACGCATTCGTTTCATCCGTCCGTTAGATTGACGACCATGTTTGCTGCTCTTGGCCGTCTCGCAGCCCGCCGCCCCTGGTACGTACTCGGCGCCTGGGTCGTTCTCGCCGCCATCGTCATCGCCTTCGCTCCCGGACTGAAGTCCACGACCGACCAGTCGGACTTCCTGCCGAAGCACTACGAGTCCATCCGGGCCACCGACGCCCTGCAGAAGGCCTTCCCGCAACAGCAGGACAGCGGCGCCACGATCGTCTTCGACCGCACCGACGGCAAGGCCTTCACCGCCGCCGACAAGGCGGCGATCACGAAGGTCGCCGGCGAGCTCAAGCTCGGCTCGGACTTCACCACGGCCACGCCGGCGCAGTACCCCGCGGCCGTCGCCAGCCCCAAGGTCGCCATCGTCAACATCGGACTGGCCAAGGGCGTGACGGGTCAGGACAAGAAGGACTTCGACCAGGTCACGGCGATGCGCACGGACCTCTCGACGCTCACCAAGGGCACGAATCTCCGGGCGCAGACCACGGGCACGTTGCCGCAGAGCTACGACGAGAGCAAGTCCGGGCAGAATGCCGAGGCGATCGTCATGATCGCGACGATCCTGCTGATCGTCATCCTGCTCGGCTTCATCTTCCGCAGTGTGCTTGCGGCCATCACGCCGATCCTCATCGTCGTCGTCGCCTTCATCGTGTCCAAGGGACTGATCGGCGCCGCCGCGAAGTGGTTCGACCTCAAGGCCGACTCGTCGCTCACCGTGATCCTCGGCGTCGTGCTCTTCGGCATCGGCACCGACTATTTCCTCTTCTATCTCTTCCGTTTCCGCGAAGCCCGGCGCAACGGCGCCGAACACCGCGATGCGGTCGAGCAGGCCGTACGCCGCGCCGGCGAGGCGATCGCCTCCGCAGGTGGCGCCGTCATCATCGCCTTCGCGACCCTGGCACTGTCCTCGCTCGGGATGTTCAAGTCGATGGGTCCGGCCCTGGCCATCGCCGTCGCCGTGATGCTGATCGCCGCGCTGACGCTCGTGCCCGCCGTCGTGAACCTCCTCGGCCGGGCCCTGTTCTGGCCGTCGAAGAAGTGGCAGCAGCCGACGGCCGGTTCCCGTTTCGCCCGGGTCGGCGCCTCGCTCGGCAAGCACCCGGTTCGCTATGTCGTGGTCTCGGGCGGCGTGCTCGTGATCCTGACCCTGTTCACCTTCGTCGCCGGCGGCTACAAGCCGACCTTCGACCTGAGCGCCAGCAATTCCTCGACCACCACCGAGTCGGCCCGGGCCACGAAGGTGATGGAGGACAACGGCTTCTCCGCCGGCGCGACCCAGCCGACCCCGATCGTGGTGACCGGATCGAGCCCGCTCGACCAGAACGCCGTCAACGGATTCCGCGACAAGATCGCCGCGGTCAAGGGCGTCGACCAGGTCGCACCGCAGGCGATCGTCTCCGCGGACGGCCGTACCGCCCTGGTCATGGCCACCCTCAAGGCGGCACCCTCCTCCGATGCGGCGCTGTCGACGATCAAGGACAGTCTCCGGCCCGCCGTCCATGCGGATGCCAAGGCCATCGGGGCAACGGCGTACGTCGGCGGACTCTCGTCGGTCTTCGTGGACTTCCAGTCCGCGATGAACCGGGACTATTCGATCGTCTTCCCCGTCGCCGCGATCATCATCATGCTCATCCTGGCGCTGGTGCTGCGCTCGCTCGTCGCGCCGTGGTACCTCATGGCCTCGGTGGGCCTGGGCTTCGGCGCCACGCTCGGCGCCGCGGTGATCGTCTTCCAGCACATCAAGGGCGACGAGGGCCTGCTCTTCATGCTGCCGATCCTGATCTACCTCTTCGTGGTCGCGCTCGGCACCGACTACAACATCCTGATGATCTCGCGACTACGCGAGGAGGCCCGCGAGGGCAAGGATCCACGCAGCGCCGCGGCAGAGGCCGTTCACCATGCAGGCCCGACGATCGCGGTCGCCGGCGTGATCCTGGCCGGCACCTTCGCCTCGCTGATGCTCGGCGGCAACTCGTTCCTGGTGACGATGGGATTCTCCGTCGCCTTCGGCATCGTGATGGCCGCCTTCATCATGGCGATGTTCTTCACTCCGGCCCTGACCGCGCTGATCGGTCACGCCGCCTGGTGGCCGGGCCACGGCGACGAGGCCGCGGGTGACCCGGACGAGGAACCGCAGGCAGTCACCGCGAAGGTCTGAACGAACCGATCTCGCCGGCGTCGTACTCCCTAGGGATGTGCGGCGCCGGCGAGGCCGTTCAGGAGGTTCGCCACGAAGGCCTCCTGCCACTCCCGGTCGACGCCTGAGGGGCCGCGGAGCACCACCGCCATCACCGTCGTACCGAAGACCGTCTCGACGAACATCGCCACGTCGATGGGACGTCCCCGCGCGGCCTCGTCGAGGCGACCGGCGAGACCGGACCAGACCTCGGTCCACATGCGCGCGCTGAGTTCCTCCTGAAGCGTGGGATCGGCTGCCAGATCGGCGATCAGGCCGGGCGTCGCGCGCCGGCCGGCCTCCGAGCTGAGCAGGTCGACGCAGGTGGCCACCACGCGCGCGGTCTCGTCGGCGAGGCTGCCGACGGGCGCGTCGACCCGGGCGGCGTCGACCGGGAAGATCGCCTCGTGCACGAGCTGCGCCCGTGTCGTCCATCGGCGGCGCAGCGCCGGCACCGACGTGCCCGCACGGGCCGCGATGGCGGTGAAGGTCAGGCCGGAATAGCCGACCTCGGCGACGAGTGCGCGGGTCGCGGCCAGGACGGCCTCGTCGATCCGGGCATCCCGGGGACGGCCGGCGGACGGTGCGACGCGTGCCATCGGATCGACCTCCTCGACGCCTCTTGTCAGGCAACGTGATCAAGGTTACATTACGTTTCGCCACGTTACGTAATAGGAGGCATCGTGCCGGAGTCACCGTTCCCGTTCCAGTCGGTCGGCGACCTGCTGCTGGCACGCAGCGAGGACGACAACACCGCTCTCCTCTTCGAGGACCGGCGCTGGACCTGGCGCGAGTTCGTCGCCGAGGCGCAGGCGCGCGCGGCCAAGCTGGTCGCGGTCCGCGGCGACGGCCCCTGGCACGTGGGCGTCCTGATGGACAACGAGCCCGAGTACCTCTTCCTGATCGCCGGTGCCGCCCTCTGCGGCGCCACCGTCGTCGGCATCAACCCCACCCGCCGCGGAGCCGAGCTGGCCGCCGACATCCGGGGAACCGACGTCGGCGTGCTGCTCGCCGGCAGCGGCTCCGACGAGGTGCTCGCGGGCGTCGACCTCGACGGCATCCGCGTGATCCGCACCGAATCCCCCGAGTACGCCGCACTCGCCTCCGATCAGAGCTTCTCGGTGCCGCCCGGCATGGAGCACGTCCTGCTGCTGCTCTTCACCTCCGGCTCCACCGGCGCGCCGAAGGCGGTCGTCTGCTCCTCCTTCCGGCTCGCCGTGATCGGCCAGCTCAATGTCCACCAGCTCACCTCCGACGATGTCGCCTACAGCGCGATGCCGCTCTTCCACGGCAATGCGCTGATGGCGGCGTGGGCGCCGATTCTGGTCGGCGGGGGCGCCTTCGCCATCCGCAGGCGCTTCTCCGCCTCCGGCTTCCTTCCCGACGTGCAGCGCTTCGGAGCGACCTTCTTCAACTATGTGGGCCGATCGCTGTCCTACGTGCTCGCGCAGCCCCCGGTCGCCGGCGAGTCCGACAACCGGCTCCGCCTCGGTTTCGGGACGGAGGCCTCGACACGGGACCGGCGCGAGTTCGAGCGCCGCTTCGGCTGCAAGGTCGTGGAGTCCTACGGCTCCTCCGAGGGCGTGTGCACGGTCATGCGCGCCGATGACACTCCCGACGGAGCGCTCGGCAAGCCGGCCGAGGGCATGGGACTGGAGATCTGCGACCCTCTCGGAAATCCCTGTGTGGTCGCGGAATTCGACGCCGACGGGCAATTCCTCAACGCTGCCGAGGCGACCGGCGAGATCGTCGTACGCGGCGGACGACTGCGCTTCGAGGGCTACTACAAGAACCCGGCCGCCACCGAGGAGAAGCTGCGCGGCGACGACTACTGGACCGGCGACCTCGCCTACCAGGACGCCGACGGCAACTACTGGTTCGCCGGCCGGACGGCGGACTGGCTGCGGGTCGACTCCGAGAACTTCGCCTCCGCACCGATCGAACGCATCCTGGCCCGCTTCCCCGATGTCATCACCGCCGTCGTGTACGCCGTACCCGATGCGACGACCGGCGACCGGGTGATGGCCGCGATCCTCATGGACGAAGGGCATTCGCTCGACATCGCAGCCTTCGACGCCTTCCTCCGCGCGGAGCCGGACCTGGGCACCAAGTGGCGGCCCACCTTCGTGCGGCAGGTGCGCGCGCTCCCCTCGACCGCTACCCGCAAGGTCGACAAGCAGGTGCTCCGCCGGGAGGCATGGCTCGGCGACGACCCGACCTGGGAGTGGGACGGCACGTCGTACCTGCCCCTCACCGCGGAGCGCACCCGCGGCATCCGCGAGGACTTCGCCCATCACGGCCGCACCCCACTCCACCCCTGATCGCACATCAAGAGAGCAAGGACAGGAACGATGATCGAACTCGACCGCAGCCACCTGGTCAACACCCTGAAGGACCGCCTCGCAGTCACCGAGAGCCCCCGCCAGCGCACCATGCTGGAGCGGATGATCGAGCACGCCGCCGCCGAGCGCGACGGGGACCTCGAGACCCTGATCGGGACCCTCGGGCCGGACACGAACTACCACTTCTACGAGCTCAGCGGCGACGTCGGCCCCAAGGGTCGCGACGGGGTGGCGGCGTACTACACGCACCTGGTGGAGAACAACGGGCACATCCTGGAGTTCCACTGCGAGACGCTCGTCGTCGACGACAACTGCATCGTCATCGAGGGTGACCTGACGATGATCCAGCCGGGCACGCTCATGGTCGAGCACCCGACTGCCGGCGCCTTCTGCGAGGCGAACAAGACCTACCTGCTGAAGCTGCGCAATGTCATCTTCTGGCGCTACGACGAGAACCTGATGATCATCGGCGAGGACGCCTACACCGGCGGTCCGGTCGAGATGCGCGAGCTCACCGACGACGAGTTCCCGGCGGACTACCGCGCCCTGCTCTGATCAGAGCCGGCGCTCGAACTCGCCCAGCCGCTCGACGGGGCGGAAGCCGAGACGATCGTTGATCGCCACCATGTGGTCGTTCACGTGCGCGTTGTAGGTCACCAGCGTGCCGGTCCCCGGCTCCGTCTCGGCGAGCAGGGCGAGGTTGGCGGCCTTGACCGCCGTGCCCAGCCGATGTCCCCGATGATCGCGCGCGACGAGCGTGCCCCACTGGTAGGCGACCTGCGGCTCGTCACCGGGTACGACGATCGAGGTGTACCCGGCGACGCGGCCGTCCGCGTCGAGCGCGACCGTACGGACGCTGCGTCGCTGCTGGCGCGCCAGGAGTTCCTCGCCGGCCCGGAGCAGCGCCACGTCCGCCGAGCGATGCTGCACCGTCATCTCGCCGGTCGGCACCTCGGCCGACAGCGTGGCCACGAGAGCCGCGTAGCTGACGGCGAATTCGTCCGGCACCGGACCTGTGAAGGCCACTAGGCGGTAGTCGCGATGCGCGGGGGCGACCTCCGCCAGGAGGCCCTCCACCAGCACATTCGCGGCTCCTACGTCGAGCACCCGCTGGATGTCGTCGAGCCCGAACTCGAAGCCGTGGGCGCGCAGGAACTCCGCCCCCGCTGTTCCCGAGCCGTCACGGGGAGCGTCGTACGGATAGCTGGTCTCGGCGGTGACGACGCTCCGCCCCATCTCGCGTACGACGCCGAGCAGGTGCTCCAGCATCGCGGTGCCCCGGCCGCGGCGTCGTACACCGGGAAGGACCTGGACCTCGACCAGCGCGGCGTCGAAGTTGTCCGCCGTGGAGTACTCGACCGCGCCGGCCACGGCGGGCAGGTCGTCCAGCGTGCCGAGGAAGACCCGGATCCGGTCACCGGGCGTCGTACTGGTCAGCGATGCGAGCAGTTCGTTGTGCAACCACGGGCGCGCATGGGGACGCCCCGCCTCGTCCGAGGTCCGGTAGACCTCGTACCAGCGGTCGAAGGCGGGACCGGCGCCGGTGATCTCGCTGATCTCCATCAGAGCTTCCGTTGCATCTCGAGCCAACGGGCGGCGGGCCGGAAGTCCAGCGCCTCGTTGACGGCGTTCATGTGGTGGTTGTCGCCGGCATTGCCGGTCTCGATGGTGCGCACGTCGGGGAAGTCCCGCGCCATCAGCAGCTGGTTGACGAGCTTGATCCGCAGCCCGAGGCGGTGCCCGCGATGGGCCGGTACGACGAGGGTGCTCTCCTGGAAGGCGATCCCGGCGAGTTCGTCGTCCACGATGATCTCGGTGAATCCGGCCGGCGATCCGTCCGGTCCGAGCGCGAGGGTGACGCAGCGGTGCCGGCCCGTCTCACGGAGCTCCCGCTCCCAGTCGCCGAGCCGGCGCGCATCCCAGAACTCGTCCTCGAGCTCGAGATCGCCCAGGGGGATCTCGCTGAAGAAGCCGGACATCAAGGTGCACTGGACATCGACGTACGGCGCCGGCGTCTCGCCCACCCAGGTGACCAGTTCGTAGTCACTCGAGTGCGGCTCGACCTCGGGGAGCATCGTGCGCCAGGACGGCGTGTGCGCGGCCACGTCGACGGTCTTCTCGAGGTCGAACTGGGCCACCACGAAGCCACGCGACTCCGCGAAGAGCTGCCCCGGGCGGACCGCGTCCAGCCCGGTGGTCATCCCCGCGAAGACGATGTGGCGGCCCGCGCTCCGGACGTGCTCGAGGAGCCGCTCCAGCAACGCGCTGCCATGTCCTCGCCGACGAGCCTCGGCCAGGACGCACACCTCGACCTCGGCCAGCTCCGGGTTGTCCAGCAGCGGCAGGGAGAGCTCGGCGTACCCGACCGGCTCACCCTCGTCGTACGCCGCGAAGACGGCGCGCTCGGCCGCCGGCGTGGGATTCGCCCACCGCCACCGCCAGGCCGGCCAGCTGGCGTGGTCGTGCACCATCGGCACCTCTTCGGCCGCCGCGGCGCCGATCCTCCAGAGTGCGCGCAGCAACACCTCGTCGGCGGGATCGACCTCGCGAATCTCGGGCACCCGCCCGACGCTACGGACTCGGAAGCCCTCGGCGCCACCGGGTTTCAGAGGGAGAGCTGCTGTCTGACCACGTCGGCGAGGCGCTCGGCGATCGCCTGGGCCTGGTCCTGGGACTCGGCCTCGACCATCACCCGGACCAGCGGCTCGGTACCGGAGGGCCGCAGCAGGATTCGGCCGGTCTCGCCGAGTTCGGCCTCGGCCTCGGCCACCGCGGCGGCAAGGACGAAGTCCTCCTCGGCGCGGGCCTTGTCGACGCCGCCGACATTGACCAGAACCTGCGGCAGCCGGGTCATCACCGCGGCGAGCTCCGCCAGCGGCTTGCCGGAGCCGGCCATCCGGTCGAGCACCTGGAGCGCGGTCAGCAGGCCGTCGCCCGTCGTGGCGTGGTTGCTCATGATCACGTGGCCGGACTGCTCACCCCCGAGGGTGTAGCCGAAGGCCTTCATCGCCTCGAGGACATAGCGGTCGCCGACCTTGGTCTGGCGTACGCCGATCCCCTCGCGCTTCATCGCCTGGACGAAGCCCAGGTTGGACATCACCGTTGCGACGACCGTGTCCGCCTTGAGCTCACCGCGGTCGCGCAGCGCCAGCGCGATGATGGCGAGGATCTGATCCCCGTCGACGATCTCACCGGCGGCGTCGACGGCCAGGCAGCGGTCGGCGTCGCCGTCGACCGCGAAGCCGGCGTCGGCTCCGTGCTCGAGGACCGCGGCCTGCAAGGACTCCATGTGCGTGGATCCGCAGCCCTCGTTGATGTTGAGGCCGTCGGGCTCGGCATTGATCGCGATGACGGTGGCGCCGGCATCACGCAGGGCCTTGGGGCCGACCATGGAGGCGGCGCCATTGGCACAGTCCAGGACGACCTTGAGGCCGGACAGCGGGGTGGAGACGGTGCCGCTGAGGTGCTCGGCGTACTCGTTGAGGCCGGTGCCGTAGCGGCGATAGCGCCCGACGGCACCCCCGACGGGCCGGTCCCACGGCTCCTCCATGCGGCGCTCGATGGCGTCCTCGATGGCGTCGTCGAGCTTGACGCCGCCCCGCGCCAGGAACTTGATGCCGTTGTCGGGCATCGGGTTGTGCGAGGCGGAGAGCATCACGCCGAGGTCGGCATTCATGGCACCGGTGAGATGAGCGACGCCGGGCGTCGGCAGGTCCCCGAGCAGGAGTACGTCGACACCCGCACTGGTCAGCCCGGCGACGACCGCGGCCGTCAGGAAGTCACCCGAGATCCTGGTGTCGGTCCCCAGGACGGCGAAGGGCCGGTGTCCCTCGAAGGTGCCCGCCTCGGCGAGCACGTGCGCCGCAGAAACAGAGAGGTCCAGGGCCAGCTCAGCGGTGAGTTCACCGTTGGCCAGGCCCCGGACCCCGTCCGTGCCGA
>JASLCW010000480.1 GCA_030151765.1 Marmoricola sp. | reverse complement strand
GACCGACGAAGCAGATAAATACATTCGCAATTCGCTGGCGCAAACGGATGGCGACCTGAACTTGTATGTGTATTCGGCAACGCCAAGTGGCCAGCGAATCAAATTGAATGATCTGAAGGTCAAGAAATCGGGCAATGTCGGGTCGTTTATCAAGAATTCTACCAAAACGATTGATGAGATTAGCGCGGCGATTAAAAAGCCGGCTGACGAAAAAGGCGCCGATTACTTTAATAATGTCGTGGCGGCTGGGCGAGCTGTTTCGTCGTCACCAAGCAAGAAATCGCCACTAGTACTGGTGATTGGCTCTGGTCTATCCGATGCGCAGCCGCTCAATTTTGCCAACGGTGATTTGCTCCACGCTGATCCGGCAGACGTGCTGGCAAAACTCAAGCAAAGCGGCACGATTACACCAGGTGATTTAGAGGGCGTTAAGATTGTGTGGTCGGGACTAGGCGTAACGACGACGCCACAGCAACCGCTCGACGCCACCGAAAAACGTAATCTACGCACGATTTACGCGCAGATTTTCCGCTACATGGGCGCCGATTTGGTGACTGACGATACGGTGGTAGCGTCGGACAGCGTCAAGACAAATCAGCCGGTGCAGACGGCGGACGTGCACGGTATTGCCGGTGGCGTGGTGATCTATAAACTAGGTGAAAATTCGATTGGCTTCAAACCGGATACGGCCGTGATTCAAGATGAGGCCAAGGCTAACCAGTCACTGGACGGCATCGTAGCAAATTATCAGAAATGTCGTGGCGCCAAGCTGACAATTGAGGGTTATGCGGCACGACCGAGCGGTGTTGCCGAGTCAACAAGTACGTTATCGAAGAATCGCGCCGAGGCGATCAAGAAATTGCTGGTGGCGCGTGGCGTCGATGCGGCTGCGGTGACGGCTGAAGGTCGGGGTTCGAGCGACTTTGATGGTCGAGTGCCAGAGACGGACGCTGACGGCAAATGGAGCAGCGACAAGGCACAAGCTAATCGCGTAGTGATCGTGACAATGGACGGCGGCGGAGCGTGTCATGAGTAGAGCGAAGCAACCACAGCGCTATGAGCAT
Organism: Marmoricola sp.; assembly: GCA_030151765.1. GTDB lineage: Bacteria > Actinomycetota > Actinomycetes > Propionibacteriales > Nocardioidaceae > Marmoricola. Next base: position 1,833 of record JASLCW010000480.1, on the reverse strand, counting down.
TCACCGATGGACGTATCGCTCTGGGTGCGGGTCTATGGCCGTGTGGCGGCACGACGCGATCGGTCGGGTGTGTTGCGTGGATTTTTGCACGAGAATGGTGCCCGACGGGTCAGTGAGATTGACCTCCGTTCACTCCCCCGCGATAAATACATGATTCGTACGCAGTATCTTGAGCACTTGGCTGATGTGCGTGATGCGCATATTTTGCGCGAAGCGAAACGGGCGCGCGTGGCGCAGGAACGACTACAGCTTGATATCGATGAGGTACGTGACCTGTTGGCGCGCGAGCTTGAGCAGCTCAATGCTATGAAGGCGGACTATCGTGCGATTAAAGACTCGTTGCAGCGTGGCGGTTTGACGGCGCTGGAGGTGGCGAATCGCCAAGGCCAGCTTGGCATGATCGAAGCGAATGCGAGTGATCAGTTGACGGTTGTGGCCGACCTCAAGACGGAACTGGCCGAGCTGGAAAAACATTTGAAAGCCAGCCAAAAAGAGTTTGCTGAATTTTGCGCCAAGGCCGACGGCGCGTACGAGCTGGTGATGAATGGTTACGTCAAAGTGGCCGGTCGGCGGCTGAGTAAGCTTGGTATGACAAACTACGACGCTGCCCTGCGCGCGCATACGACCGACATTTCGGACAAGATAAAGGAGCTGACATAATGGCAAAAAGTTTTTTGAAAGTGATCGTCCGACTCAAACGTCCGACCCAAAAGCAGATTGAGGCGGTACGCCAAAAGGCTTTAAAGAGCATTCGGAGCCGCGCCAAGAACAAGAAGCTTGATGCCAAGTCGATTGAATCGATGCTACGCATGGTCAGCGGGCGCTATAGCGATCTGCATTCGGCACTGGAGAGTGAATATCGTCGACGCGAACATCGCATCGATGCGACCTATGCTCGCGGTCTCAAAAAGACCAAGTCGGCGCTGATTAAGGTGGAGCAGGATGTCAATCAGCTGGAGTCAATGGGGTACGACAAGACGACCTCGGGTATTGATTATGACGAAGCGGTGGTCCGACTGCGTAAGCTCGGTAAAGGCAACGAAGAAGCGCACGTGGTGCGAGTGCCAGTTAGCGATACGCCGTCGACCAAGACAGTTGCGCAGAGTGCCAGTGCCGTACATACGTCGCAGCGCGTAGTAGCAGATACAAAGACTGCCTTCTCTACCCCGTATGGTCATTATTGGGTGGTGGCTGGTTGTTTGGCGCTGAGCTTTTTGGATATGCTGCTCCTCAGTACAGCGATTGAGCGGCTGCTCGATACCGATCAGTTTAATGCCAGTATCTTGGCGTTTGCGCTGGCACTGGTAGGGAGCGTAACGGCATTTTTGTGGGGCCGGTCGCAGGCCATGCACAAGCAGCGTCGCAGCTGGTCCTTCTACGAACCATGGGTATGGATTACGATTTGTCTGATTTTTGCAGCGATTCGGGCGGTGGTGATTTTTATGGATATCAAGGAGTTTCCAGACGACATCTTTACGATTATTAGCTCGGAAGTGCTGATGGCGGTGCTGTTGACGGTATTGTATCTTGGTACCGGACTGGCGATTCGGGCTGAGGCGCGTAAGATTTTTGACCCACTGCTATTTAGTCAGTGGCGTAACTTGAAGGCGGCTAAAAAGATTCAGCATCGGATTGCCAAAAAATACGCCCGAGCCGAGAGTATGATTTTGGAGCTGGAGCAATTCCATAAAAATTATCGCGCGCTGAAAAAGTTGTATGTGATTCGTAAAAACTCTCTCTACGATGCCGAGCGCACGACGCTGAGTTCGGTCGTTAAACGAGTGCTTGAGGATAATACACACCTTGATCCGCAAGTGGTTGAAGATATTTTGC
>JASLCW010000244.1 GCA_030151765.1 Marmoricola sp. | reverse complement strand
AAGGGGGGTCGATGGCGCTGTGGCGTTGGCTGGGTGACTCAGCCGGTGTCCTGCTGCTGCTCGTCCTGCTCTACGGACTTGCCCTGATCGTCCGCCGGCGCTGGCTTGCCCGCGCCGGCGGAACTTTCGAACTCAGCGTCCGCACCGGGACGCGGCTCGGCGGTGCCGGCTGGGTCCTCGGTGTCGGGCGCTATGTCGACGACGCACTCGAGTGGTACCGCGTCTTCAGCCTCTGGCCGCGTCCGAAGCGCACCTTCCGCCGCCACGAGATCGAGCTCCGCGAGCAGCGACAGCCCGCCGAGGACGAATCGCACGCCCTGTACGCCGGCCACGTCGTCGCCGTACTGGACACGCTCACCGGGCCCGTCGAACTGGCCCTCAGCCCTGCTTCCCTGACCGGCCTCCAGTCCTGGCTCGAGGCGGCTCCGCCCAGCGATCCGGCGACCAAGCGCCGCCGCTGAGAGTTCGCCTCAGCGCTCGCCGCCGGGGATCCAGAGCACGTCGCCGTTCTCGCGATTGGCATGACGGGCGAGGATGAAGACCAGGTCCGAGAGCCGGTTGAGATAGGTGATCGAGAGCTTGTTCATGACCTCGGCGTACTCCGCCCAGGCGCTCCAGGCCTCGCGCTCGGCACGGCGTACGACGGTGCGCACGACGTGCAGGTGCGCCGCCGCCGGGGTGCCTCCGTTGAGGATGAAGGAGCGCAGCTTGGGCAGGTCCGCGTTGTAGTGGTCGCACCAGCCCTCGAGGCGGTCGACGTAGTCCTGGGTGATGCGCAGCGGCGGATACTCGGGGTCGGGTACGACCGGCGTGCACAGGTCGGCGCCGACGTCGAAGAGATCGTTCTGCACGTGGGTGAGTACGCCGACCACGTCCTCGTCGAGACCCCCGACGCTGAGCGCGACGCCGAGGTGCGCATTGGCCTCGTCGACGGTGGCGTAGGCATGCAGCCGCGGGTCCTGCTTGGAGGTCAGGCTCATGTCGCCGAGGCGGGTCTCGCCGCCGTCGCCGGTCCTGGTGTAGATCCGCGTCAGGTTCACCATGCCGACAACAGTAGAGGTTGCCGAGTCTCATAGGCTTGCCGCCATGGTCGTCTTCCGCGTCGAGTCGAAGGGTCCGCTCAGCTCACCGCTGCACGGCTCCACGACCGTCAGCGGCGCCAAGAACTCGGCCCTGAAGCTGATGGCGGCGACGCTGCTCGCCCCCGGCACCAGCACGATCGAGAATGTCCCGGAGATCCTCGATGTCGAGGTGATGAGTGAGCTGCTGAGCCATCTCGGATGCGCGGTGGAGTCCCGGCCCGAGGAGGTCGCGGGCAGTTGCGCGGTCAGTGTGACGGTGCCGGACCAGCCCGAGCCGGTGGCGCCGTACGAGCTGGTCCGCCGGCTGCGCGCCAGCATCTGCGTGCTCGGTCCGCTGGTGGCCCGGTGCGGCCGGGCCAGCGTCGCGCTTCCCGGTGGCGATGCCATCGGCTCGCGTGGCCTGCACATGCATCTCTCCGGCCTGGAGGATCTGGGTGCGCGCATGCGTGTCGAGCACGGCCAGGTGATCGCCGAGGTTCCTCGGGGGCTGCGCGGTGCCCACATCTCCCTCGACTTTCCCAGTGTGGGCGCGACCGAGAACCTCGTCATGGCGGCGGTGCTGGCGAGAGGCACGTCGGTCATCGACAACGTCGCTCGCGAGCCCGAGATCGTGGACGTCTGTCAGATGCTGGTCGACATGGGCGCCCGGATCGACGGAATCGGCTCCTCGACCCTGACGGTCGAGGGTGTCGACGAACTCCGCCCCGTCGAGCACCGCACCGTCGGCGACCGGATCGTCGCCGGCACCTGGGCCTTCGCCACGGCGATCGCCGGGGGAGCGGTGCACATCCAGGGCGTCGACCACCGCCACCTCGACATCGTGCTCGACAAGCTGGTCAGTGCCGGTGCCAATGTCGCGCCCGACGACACCGGCTTCGCCGTACACGTGGACACCCGGCTCCGCGGCTTCGACGTCTCGACGCTGCCCTTCCCGGGCTTCCCGACCGACCTCCAGCCCTTCGCGATGGCGCTCGCCGCGGTCGCGGACGGCACCTCGATGATCACCGAGAATGTCTTCGAGGCGCGCTTCATGTTCGTCCAGGAGCTCGCCCGTCTGGGCGCCGACATCCGCACCGACGGCCACCACGCCGTCGTACGCGGTGTGTCGGAGCTGTCCGGTGCCCCTGTCGACGCCCATGACATCCGGGCCGGGGCGGCGCTGGTGATCGCCGGTCTCGCGGCCCAGGGGACGACGCTCGTGGGCGCGGGCCACCACATCGACCGCGGCTATCCGCATTTCGAAGAGGTGCTTACCTCGCTGGGCGCGGACGTTCGTCGTACCCTCTGAGCGCCACTCGGAGGAGCGTGAGACGCACCACGAAGATACCCACGGGTAGTCGGCCCGCCTTAGTCTTCGCACATGAGCAGTGAAGAGCGCGCGAAGGATCGTCCCTGGGTGATGCGGACGTACGCCGGACACTCGTCCGCCGCGGAGTCCAACAAGCTCTACCGGACCAACCTCGCGAAGGGTCAGACCGGCCTCTCCGTCGCCTTCGACCTGCCCACGCAGACCGGCTACGACCCGGACAGCCCGCTCTCCCGCGGCGAGGTCGGCAAGGTCGGCGTACCGATCATGCACCTGGGCGAGATGCGCCGCCTCTTCGAGGACATCCCACTCACCGAGATGAACACCTCGATGACGATCAACGCGACGGCCATGTGGCTGCTCGCGCTCTATCAGGTCGTCGCGGAGGAGCAGAACCCTGGCGTCGCGCCCCACGAGGTGGCCGGTCAGCTCGCCGGTACGACGCAGAACGACATCATCAAGGAGTACCTCTCGCGCGGGACCTATGTCTTCCCGCCGGAGCACTCGATGCGGCTGATCTCCGACGTGATCAGCTACACGGTCAACGAGATCCCCAAGTGGAACCCGATCAACATCTGCAGCTATCACCTGCAGGAGGC
>JASLCW010000237.1 GCA_030151765.1 Marmoricola sp. | reverse complement strand
GCCGCTACAAGGTCTACATCATCGACGAGGCCCACATGGTCAGCTCGCAGGGCTTCAATGCCCTGCTGAAGCTGGTCGAGGAGCCGCCGGAGCACCTCAAGTTCATCTTCGCGACCACCGAGCCGGAGAAGGTCATCCCGACCATCCGCTCCCGGACGCACCACTATCCCTTCCGGCTGATCCCCCCGCGGCTGCTCTCCGACTACCTGGCTGAGCTGTGCCAGCGTGAGGGCGTGCCGATCGACCCGGCGGCACTGCCTCTCGTCGTACGCGCCGGAGCCGGGTCGGCGCGTGACTCGCTCTCGGTCCTCGACCAGTTGCTCGGCGGCGCGGGCGCCGAGGGCGTCACCTATCAGGTCGCCACCGCGCTGCTCGGCTACACGCCGGAGAACCTGCTCGACGATGTCGTCGACGCGCTGGCCGCCTCCGACGGCGGCACCGTCTTCCGGGTGGTCGACCGGGTCATCGAGAGCGGCCAGGATCCGCGCCGCTTCACCGAGGACCTGCTCCGGCGGCTGCGTGACCTGGTCATCGTCTCGGCCGTCCCCGACGCCCCCGCCTCGGGCCTGATCGACCTGCCCGACGATGCCGCCGAGCGCCTGGTCGCCCAGGCGGCCCGGTTCGGCCGCGCCGACCTGGTCCGTGCCGCCGACATCGTCGCCGCCGGACTGACCGAGATGCGTGGTGCCACCACCCCGCGACTGCTCCTCGAACTCATCTGCGCCCGCGCGCTGCTGCCCGCCGCCGACCTCGACGGCGTCGGCCTGGCCTCCCGGATGGACCGGCTGGAGCGGCGTATCGGGGTCAGCACGCCCGCTGCCCAGCCGGTGGCGCCCGTCGAGGCCGCGCCCGCGCCGGTCGCCGCGCCGGTCTCGGCGCCCGCCGAGCCGGCCGTCGAGCCGCCCATCGCGCCCCCCGCTCCGAGTACCCCGGAGCGCGCCGCCCCGGTCACCGAGCAGCCCGCGACCCCGGCGGCACCGGCCCAGCCGGCCGCCGCTCCCGTTGCCGAGACGCCCCCGACTCCGGCCCCCGCGCCGGTACTCGCGTCGGCCCCGGCCCCCGCGACGACCCCCGCGACGACCACCGCGACGACTCCGGCGGCCTCCGCCCCCGGCTCGCTCGGCCTCGCCGACGCCCGTCGGGTCTGGCCGGACATGTTGGAGGAGATCAAGAAGCTGCGCCGCTTCACCTGGATCCTGCTCAGCCAGAACGCGCAGGTGATGGGTCTGGACGGCAATGTGCTCACCCTGGGCCTCAAGAATGCCGGCGCGCGGGAGTCCTTCCTGGGCAGCGGCAGCGACGAGGTGCTGCGTACGGCGGCCAACAAGCTCCTCGGTGTCGACTGGTTGGTCGAGACCGTCGTGGACGCCTCCACGGACCCCGGAGCGCAGACCGCGCCTCGGGTGGTGACGCCCGCCGTACCAGCCGGGTCCGCGCCGGAACCGGCACCCGGCCCGGCGCCCGACGACATCCCGCCGCCGCCCCAGGAGCCGCCGCCGCACGACGTACCCCCGCCGCCGCAGGTCAGCGGCGAGGTGCTGGCCGACGTACGCAGCAAGGTGGCGCCGACCCGCCAGGCCGGGGAGATGCCCCAGGACACGACGATGGCGGAGGCCGACGCGGCCGCCAATCGCGATGATCCCGACGTGGTCGAGGACGCCGTCGACAGCCAGGCTCTCCTCGAGCGCGAGCTGGGCGCGACCATGATCGACGAGATCAGCCACGAACAGTGACCCACCAGCACACGCAGACGATCGGAGACGAGAAGATGACTGAGGGATTCGGCGGCCTTGAGGGCCTCGGAGGTCTGGGAGGCGGCGGCCTCGACATGGGCGCCCTGCTCGAGCAGGCCCAGCAGATGCAGCAGCAGTTGATGAATGCCCAGGCCGAGCTGGCCGCGACCGAGGTCAGCGGCACCACGGGCGGCGTCACCGTGACCGTCAACGGCACCGGCGAGCTCACCGCGGTCGGCTTCGCCCCGGGCAGCGTCGCTGCCACCGACGCCGAGTCGCTCACCGATCTCGGTGATCTCGTGGTGGCCGCCTATCGCGACGCGAAGGCGAAGTCGGATGCCCTGGCCGCCGAGAAGCTCGGTCCGCTCGCCGGAGGCCTCGGGGGTGTATGAGGGTGTCCTCCAGGATCTGATCGACGAGCTCGGTCGGCTCCCCGGCGTCGGACCCAAGGGCGCCCAGCGGATCGCCTTCCACCTGCTCGCCGCCGAGCCTGCCGACGTACGTCGTCTCGCCGAGACGATGATCGAGGTCAAGGCGAAGGCCAGATTCTGCAGCATCTGCGGCAATGTCTCCGAGGAGGAGACCTGTCGCATCTGCCGTGACCCGCGGCGTGACGAGACGGTCATCTGTGTCGTCGAGGAGTCCAAGGACGTCCAGGCGATCGAACGCACCAAGGAGTTCCGGGGTCGCTACCACGTGCTCGGCGGCGCGATCTCGCCCCTGGAGGGCATCGGCCCCGACCAGTTGCGCATCCGGGAACTGCTCCGCCGGCTCGAGGACGGCAGTGTCACCGAGATCATCCTGGCGATGGATCCCAACATCGAGGGCGACGCGACTGCGGCCTATCTCACCCGGATGCTTCGCTCGATGGACTTGCGCGTGACCCGCTTGGCCAGTGGACTACCGGTAGGTGGTGATCTCGAGTACGCCGACGAGGTCACTCTCGGTCGAGCTCTCGCAGGGAGGCGCAATGCCGGTGAATGAGGATCCTCAGGTGAACCAGGGCAATCAGATGTCCGACGCCGAGCTGGAGGACTTCGGCCAGCAGATCGCCGATGCCGTCGAGGCCTTCCTGGTCGCGCTCCAGGCGGTCGCACGCGAAGAGGACGCGGGTATCGCCGTACCGCTGCTCCTGCTCGAGGTCAGCCAGGTGATGCTGGCCGGTGCCCGGCTGGGCGCGCAGACCGATTTCCGGCCCGAGCAGGAGTACCAGCCCGATGTCGGTCCGGACCCCGACCTGGACACGATGCGGCTCCGGCTGGCCACCATCCTCGACGAGGCGGACACCTACAGCCACAACTTCGAGCCCTACGACCCGGAGACCTTCCCGTCGCAGCTCTCCGACGACCTGACCAGCATCGCGACCGACCTGGCGCTGGGGCTGCGGCACTTCCGCAACGGCG
>JASLCW010000196.1 GCA_030151765.1 Marmoricola sp. | reverse complement strand
CTGATCATCTCGCCGGAGTTCATCATCAAGCCGCGCATCCTCGAGATCGGCACGGACACCGTGTCGGCACTGATCGCCGGTCAGTTCGGTGAGGCGACCGGAATCCAGCTCTCCGCCCTCCTCACCGCAGGCTTCGTGCTCTTCGTGATCACGCTGATCGTCAACACGCTCGCGGCGATCGTGGTCAATCGCAGCCGCTCCGGTGCCGGGACGGATGCCTGATGAGTACGACGTACCTCCCGCAGCAGGCGCGCTCGCTGGATGCGCCCCCGTCGATTCCCCGCGCGGACCTGCGTTCCCGGCCCGCCGAGGAGCGGCTGATCGCGATCGGCTCCCGCGTCGGCGGCTTCGCGCTGGCCTGGGTGATCTGCCAGCGGCTGCTGCCGCTGCCGGGCGTCGCCTGGTTCGTGATCGTGGGCTTCGCCTGCAGCCTGCTGCTGCTCGTGGTCGCCACCGTCACCGTCGACAGCTGGCTGTCGGTGCGTGACAAGGCCGCCTCCTTCATCATCGGCACGGGCGCGCTGCTGGTCTTCGCGGCCCTCGCCTCGGCGGTGATCTTCGTGTTCAGCCGCGGATGGCACGCGCTGGTGCACATCAACTTCTTCACCCAGGACATGACCGGTGTCGGTCCGAGCGATCCGCTCACCAAGGGCGGCATCCTGCACGCGATCGTCGGCTCGCTGATCGAGATCAGCGTGGGTGTCGCGATCGCGCTCCCGCTGGGCATCGGCACCGCGGTCTACATGACCGAGGTCGGTGGCCGCTTCGCACGCATCGTGCGGACCGTCGTCGAGGCGATGACCGCGCTGCCCTCGATCGTGGCCGGCCTCTTCATCTACTCGACCTTCATCATCGCCTTCGGCTTCCCGCGTTCGGGCATGGCCGCCGGTCTCGCCATCGCGGTGATGATGCTGCCGATCATCGCCCGCGCCTCGGATGTCGTCCTGCGCGTCGTACCGGGCGGTCTGCGGGAGGCCAGCCTGGCGCTGGGCGCCTCGCGCTGGAAGACGGTCTGGCACGTGGTGCTGCCGACGGCGCGGCCCGGTCTCGCGACCGCGCTGATCCTGGGCATCGCCCGCGGCATCGGTGAGACCTCGCCGGTGCTGATCACCTCGGGCGCCGCGGCCTTCCTGGTCACCAACCCGACCAACGGCGTCATGAACTCCCTGCCGCTCTTCATCTTCACGACCGTCCGCAGTGGTGTTCCGGTCGCCATCGAGCGCGCCTTCGGTGCCGCTTCCGTACTGCTGCTGGTGGTGCTGGTGCTCTTCATCACCGCCCGCCTGCTGGCTCGTCCGCCGGGTGCCTCCCGGCGCTCATCCCGAAGGAACAAGTCCTGATGCGCCCCGTCCGTCTCCTCCTGGCCGTCGCCGTCGCCGCCTGCGTTCTGCTCGGTTCGCCGGGCCCCGCGCTGGCCACGCCGTACGCCGCCATCGAGGGCTCCGGCTCCACCTGGTCGCAGGTGATCCTGCAGCAGTGGATCGCCGACGTCAGCTCGAGCGGCATGCAGGTCACCTACAGCGGCAGCGGTTCCTCGCAGGGCCGCAAGGACTTCGCCAACGGCGTCACCGACTTCGGCATCAGCGAAATCCCTTACCAGGGCGTGGATCCGGTGACCCACCAGTCCGACGCGAGCAAGCGCTCCTATGCCTATCTGCCGATCGTCGCGGGCGGCACGGCCTTCACCTACCAGGTCAAGGTCGCCGGCAAGCCGGTCACCAATCTGCGCCTCTCCGGCCAGACCCTCGCGAAGATCTTCACCAACCAGATCACCAACTGGAACGACCCGGCGATCACCAAGGACAACAACGGACACGCGTTGCCGTCGCTGCCGATCACGCCGGTCGTCCGCTCCGACGGTTCGGGTACGACGGCGCAGTTCACCCGCTACCTCGACACCATGTACCCGTCGATCTGGCGCCCCTACAACGGCCAGGCCGGCCTTACCTCGCAGTTCCCGCGCAAGGGGCGCCAGATCGCGGCCTCGGGTTCGGACCAGGTCATGAACACCATCAAGGGTGCCGCCGGCAACGGAACCATCGGCTACATCGAGTACTCGTATGCGCTCAACGCGCACTACCCGGTCGTGTACGTCGAGAACAAGGCCGGCTACTACGTGCAGCCCACGCAGTACAACGTCGCGGTGGCGCTGACGAAGGCGCAGATCAACCAGAACAAGGGCTCGCTCGACTACCTGACCCAGAACCTCGACGGGGTCTACCGCGACGCGGACGCGCGGGCCTATCCGATCTCGTCGTACTCCTACATGATCATCCCGACCGGCACGAGCGACCAGCGCATGAACTCGGCCGCGAAGCGTCGTACGCTCGCGGACTTCCTCAGCTACTCGTTGTGTGCGGGCCAGACCAAGGCCGGGCCGTACGGCTACTCGCCGCTGCCGCTGAACCTGGTTAAGGCCGCCTTCACCCAGGTGGAGAAGCTCGGCCCCAAGGCGGAGCCGTCGGCCTTCCCCGGCGTGAGCATCAAGAACCCCTCGGCCAACCTGGCCAGCTGCAACAACCCGACCTTCGTGAAGGGCAACCTGAACGCCAATCACCTGGCCCAGGTCGCGCCGATGCCGCAGGCCTGTCAGAAGGCCGGCAACGACCCGTGTGGCGGCGCAGTGGCCGCGGCGCCGGGTGACAACGCGGGTGGCGGCTCCGGCTCCGGTTCGGGGTCGAAGGGCACCGGCGGCACCGGTACGACGGCGCCTCCCGGCAGTGCGCCCGCCGGATCCACGGTCGATCCCGCGACAGGTCAGGCCTCCGGGACGCCGGACGCGACAGCTTCCGGACCGATAACGGCGACGGCCGCCGAGATCGGCTCGGGCCGGCAGGGGGACAACCGCTTCTTCGGCGGCGTGGCCGTGCTCGAACTCCTCGCCATCATCCTGGTGCCGGGCCTGTACGTCGCCTGGATGCGTCGCAACAAGGGAGCGACCCGATGAGCGCGCGCACACAGCGCCGGCTCGCGTTGCTGGCGACGGCGCTGATCGCCCTTGCCACGTTGACGATTCCGGCCAGTGAGGCCCGGCCGGCCCACCACCACGGGCGCAAGGGGCACCCGGTGACCGCGAGTGGCGCCGTACCCCGTGTCTCCGCCGGCGGCGGCGACGGCTGGACCAGCCCGGTCCAGAAGGTCACGCGTACCTACTTCCCGGGCGGCTCGGACACGCCGGTCACCACCAGCAACGACGTCCGGGTGAGCGTCAACAAGCACACCGATCTGCAGTCGCGTGAGCGGATCCAGGTCAGCTGGACCGGAGCCGAGCCGACGGGTGGGCTGCAGGGCAATCCGCTCGGAGCCGCCGGCATGAACCAGGAGTTCCCGGTGCTGGTCATGGAATGCCGGGGCACCGCGGCCACCGTCTCGCCGGAGACTTGCTGGACGAACTCCTTCACGGAGCGCGCGTACGGCGCCTACGCGCCGGCGGCGCCCTGGCTCGACGATCGCTACAACGGGGCCAAGGGCCTCCCGGACAATTCGGGCCGGATCTCCGGCGTCAAGGACGGCAAGGCGCCGGCCGATTGCGGCACGCTCGACCCCGACAACGCCTACCACTACACGGGCTTCCTGACCGCGAAGGGCAAGACCTTCGCCGGCTGCGATCGCGACCACATGCCGCCCGAGGCGGCCGCGGAGTCGATCGACCCGCCCAACGAGGTCTTCGGTCAGACCGACACCGACGGCAAGGGCAGCGTCAACTTCGAGGTGCGTACCAACACCGAGAACGAGTCGCTCGGGTGCTCCCGCAAGGTCGCCTGCTCGCTGGTGGTCCTCCCGATCGCCGGCCTGAGCTGCGCGCACACCGGTGGCTCCTGCAATCGCGACGCCTACTACTTCGGCGGCGACCGCAGCGACGGCAGCAACCCGGCGACGACGGCGGTCTCGGGATACCTCTGGTGGGCTGCCTCCAACTGGCGCACTCGCATCGTGGTGCCGCTCTCCTTCGCGCTGCCCCCGGACACCTGCCGGCTTCTGGGAAGCGGTACGCCGGTGCCCTTCTACGGCTCCGAGCTGCTCAGCCAGGCGGCGCTGCAGTGGGCGCCCTCCTTCTGCCTGAACAAGAAGCGCTTCAACTGGCAGTCGAACACGATGCCCGACGATGCCGCCCTCGCTCTCGCCGGCAACGGCGGCGCGATCGCCGCCGAGGTGGCCGGTGTGGGCTCGGGAGACAATGCATCGAACTTCGCCTTCGCGCCGACGGCGCTGACCGGCTTCGGTATCGCCTTCAACGTCGACGACCCGACCAGCGGGCAGGCGCTCACCTCGCTCCGGCTCGATGCGCGGCTGCTGGCGAAGCTGCTGACCGAGTCCTACCCCGGCGATGTCGTCGGCGAACAGCACCCGGGGCTCGGCGGTAATCCGTGGTCGCTCTTCAAGGACCCCGAATTCCTCAAGCTCAACCCCGGCTTCCACCCGATCGCGGGTGGCACCCAGCCGCTGTCCGCGGCCACCCTGCTGGCGCTGAGCACCGGCTCGCAGGTGATCGAGCAGTTGACCGGCTACATCAAGTCGGATGCCGACGCGATGGCCTTCATCAACGGCAAGGCCGACCCGTGGGGGATGAAGGTCAACCCGGCGTACAAGAAGCTGAAGCTGCCGGTGGACACCTGGCCGCTGTTGGACACCTGGCGGCCGTCGAAGACCGGCAACAAGTGTCTCGACGCGACGCCGCCGGTCTACCTGCAGAACATCGCGGCGCCGGTGAGCAGTCTGCGCCAGATCGCCACCGACATGCTCTTCAGCTGGCCGCGGGTGCAGACGATCCCGCCGACCCCGGACCTCAACACCGGCGTCTGCGGTGTCCTGCGTACGGCGGTCCAGCCCTACGGGCAGCGCTTCATGCTCGGTCTGGTCACGCTCGGTGACGCGGTCCGCTACGGCCTCTCGGTGGCCAGCCTGGAGACGAAGAAGGGTCACTACGTCGCGCCGACGACGGGCTCGATCCTGGCCGCGGTCAAGGACGCGACGGGCGGGAAGAAGCACCAGCCCTTCACCTTCGACCAGGCCAAGCTGCGCAAGTCGGCCGGTGCCTACCCCGGCGCGATGATCGTCTACACGGCCGCCCGCACCCAGGGGCTGGCGAAGGCCGATGCCGCCAAGGTCGCCCAGTTCATCGACGTGGCCACCACCGAGGGCCAGCGGCCGGGCCGCGGAAACGGTGAGTTGCCGGGCGGCTACGTCCCGATCGCCAAGACCGGCGCGACCAAGGGGTTGTACCAGGCGGCCATGTCGGCCCGGGCCGCGATCCTGGCCCAGAAGTCGCCCAGCGCTCCCAAGGCGCCGACCACCTCGGGTGGCGACAACAGTGCAGCCCCGCCGGCCGCCGCTCCCGATGCGGGCAAGCCCAGCGCCGCGCCGCCGGCGACCGCAGCGGGCGCGACGCCCGAGGTGCAGCTGGCCAAGACGGCCTCGGTGTCCTCCTCGGTGGGCGGCAGCCTGCTGCCGATGCTGCTGATCGTCGTCCTGATCGCCGGAACCGGCGCCGCGGGCACCCGGGTCTGGATGCGCACGAGGGGCCTGCGATGACCGCGACCATCCCGGCGCCCCCGATGGAGCCGCAGGAGCCGACACGATCGCGTCGGGCCGCCGTACGGACGCCCAAGCCGCGGCGTGCGCCGGTGCCCACGCGGGAGATCCAGCCGGGCGAGGTCGCGGAGACCCTCGGCATCGTCTCGTCCGCGTGCGGCGTGATCGCGATCATCTGCGCCTGGGTGCTGCTCCAGCTGTTGTTGCTGGGTGGCCTCGCCGAGCAGCGCAGCCAGGACCTGCTCTACGGCGACTACCGCGGTGAGCTCGCCGCGGCGACCGCACCGACGAGCGCCGTCGTCGACTACCAGGGCAAGGCTCTCGAACCCGGGGCGCCGGTCGCGCTGCTGACCATCCCGCGGCTCGGTCTGCAGCAGGTGGTGGTGTCGGGAACCTCGTCGAGCGATCTGCGCTCGGGGCCGGGTCACCTGCGCACGACGCCGCTCCCCGGGCAGGCCGGCGTCTCGGTCGTGATGGGCCGGGGCAGCACCTACGGATCTCCCTTCGGAAAGATCGCCACCTTGCACAAGGGTGACCAGATCGCCGTACAGAACGGTCAGGCGCAGGTCTTCTACACCGTCGAGGACGTACGACGTGCCGGTGATCCGATCCCGGCGACACCGACCGGCGGCACTGCGGGCCGGCTGACGCTGGTGACCGCGCAGGGCAGTGGCTTCCTCAGCGCTCTGCGGCCGCAGTCGGCGATCTACGTCGACGCCGTCACCAGCAAGGCGGCGCCGGCCGGTCAGGTGGCCGCGGGTGTGCCCACGTCCGAGTACGTGATGGAGCGGGACACCAGTGTCCTGCCGATGATCGTCCTCCTTCTCGCGCTGGCTGCGGGCCTGGTGCTCGCGGTGGCCGTTGCCCGGCGCCGTTTCCGCGGCGCACTCGTCTGGCTGCTCGCAACGCCTGTCGCGGTGGCCCTCGCCTGGGCGACGACCGATCAGGTCGTCGCCCTCCTCCCGAACTTGATGTGAAACCACATCGAGCAATGAAGAGAACAAGAAATCAGGAGCAACTGATGTTCGTTCGTAAGTTCAGCGCCGCTGTCGGTGCGACCGCGATGGTCGCAGCGGGCATCGCCGGTGCTGTCGTGTCTCCCGCGCAGGCAGATCCCGCCGGGCCGCCCACGGCGACCGACCTCGTCGGTGCCGGGTCGGACACCACCCAGCTGCTGATGGGCGCGCTCGCCGACGACTACAACGCAGTGGAGGCCAATGCCGGCCACAAGCTCGTGTCCTACGACGCGTGCCTCTTGCCGCAGGGTCAGTACTACCCCTGCGACGTCCCCCCTTCCAACCCGCCGGCGCCCGAGTCGGACCCGAACAAGGCGCGTGACTACATCACGCTGGCCGGTGGCACCCTGGCCATCCGTCCCAACGGATCCGGCGCCGGCATCAAGACGCTCTACACGGGCACCGGCGCCGTGGACAACCCGAAGATCGCCTTCGCGCGCTCCTCGGGTGGCACCGCCCAGGCCTATGTCGATGCCAAGCTGACCTTCCTTCCCTACGCGGTCGACAAGCTCGAGATCGCCACGGCCGAGACCACCAACGCTCCGGCGGACCTGCCCGCGTCGGCGATCCTCAGCATCTACAACGGCAACACCAAGCACTGGGGTGACATCCCCGGCTACCAGGGTCCGGGCGCGGCGCTGAGCGGTTCGGCGACCAACGCGACGTACCAGACCGACGCCTACCTGATCCACGCCTACTACCCGCAGTCCAACTCGGGCACCTACGGCTTCTTCACCGCCCAGCTCGGCAAGATCAGCGGCGCCTCCAACAGCTCCGCCGACTACAGCAACGGCCACAGCTCGGCCTGGAATGGCACCGACTACACCGGCGCCAGCATCCAGGAGCACGACCCGACCTCCCTGAAGAACGACCCGAACGCGATCGCGCCCTTCTCGGTCGCTCGCGCCGGCCTGATCAACTCCGGCACCGCGACCGTTCGCAAGGGCAGCAGCACCTGGGAGCCGGCGCGGGCGGTCTACAACGTGCTGCGCACCCAGGCTGTCGGCGCTGACAATGCGAATTGGATCGCCAGCAGCCCGCTGATGAAGTCGATCTTCGGCCCCGACGGCTACCTCTGCTCGCCTGATGCCGAGGCCACGATCGAAGCCCAGGGCTTCTTCCAGCTCAAGCGCGTCGCCGACGGCGGCGCCTGCGGCGTGGGCAGCGACACCGTGGGTCAGAGCCCCGCGCTCGACGCCTACACGATCGGTGGCGGTAAGGGTGCGCCGCGTGCCGGCGGCTCGGCCGTGACGGCCGCGTACGGCACCAGCCACGTCGTCAGCCTGCAGGTGAAGGGCCTGACCGGGGCCAGCACCCCGACCGGTGCGGCCACGCTGAAGCTGGCCGGCAAGACCTACACCGCCGACCTCGACGCCACGGGCCTCGCGAAGGTGACGCTCCCGGCGACGCTGGCCGTGGGTAGCTACACCGGTGCCGTCTCGTACACCGGCAACGACGTCTACGAGGCCGCCAGCGGTTCGGTCAGGGTGACCATCACCAAGGCGAAGGCCACCCTGAAGGTGACCGCTCCCAAGTCGGTGAAGAAGAAGGCGAAGTCCGTCAAGGTCACGGTCGCGGTCTCCCCGAAGGCGGCGACCGGCACGGTCACCGTGAAGAAGGGCGCCAAGGTCGTCGGCACCGCGAAGGTGTCGGGCGGCAAGGCCAGCATCACCATCAAGAAGTCGAAGCTGAAGAAGGGCAAGAACGCCCTCTCCGTCAGCCTCAGCGGCCCGAACTACACCGCGGCCGCGAAGAGCGTCACCATCAAGGTCTCCTGACTCTGAGTGACTGGATCGTGTCCAGTGGCGGTCCGGGTGATCCCCGGGCCGCCACCGGCACGCCGCAAGGCCGTACCGAATCAGCAGGAAGCGAAGCCATGAACACCGATGTCGAATCTCCGAACGAGATGACCGCCGTACTCCCTCCCGTGGTGGTGCCCTCGTTGCCGCAGCGCGATCTCGCCGAGCTCAGGGCCGAGGAGATCTCCGCCTGGTTCGGTGACCGGTTGGTGCTCGACCGGGTCTCGCTGACGATGCCGGCCGGCGGGATCACCGCCCTCATCGGCCCGTCCGGTTGCGGCAAGTCGACCTTCCTGCGGATCCTCAACCGCATGCACGAGCTGGTGCCCTCGGCCCGGCTGGCCGGCGAGGTGCTGCTCGACGGCGAGGACATCTACGCCGCCAATCGCAAGCTCACCGATGCCCGCCGCTCGATCGGCATGGTCTTCCAGAAGCCCAATCCCTTCCCGGCGATGTCGATCCGCGACAACGTGCTCGCCGGCCTCAAGCTCACCGGCACCAAGGCGCCGC
>JASLCW010000168.1 GCA_030151765.1 Marmoricola sp. | reverse complement strand
GTGATCCACCACTTGCGGCCGTTGAGCACGTACTCGTCGCCGTCGCGCACGATGCTCAGCTCGATGTTGGTGGCGTCGGACGAGGCCACCGCGGGCTCGGTCATCGCGAAGGCGGAGCGGATGTCACCGGCCAGCAGCGGCTCGAGCCAGCGTCGCTTCTGCTCCTCGGTGCCGAACTGCGCCAGCACCTCGGAGTTGCCGGTGTCCGGTGCCGCGCAGTTGAGCGCGGCCGGGGCGAGGTGGCCGCTGCGGCCGGTGATCTCGGCGAGCGGCGCGTACTGCAGATTCGTCAGGCCGGCGCCATGCTCCCCCGGCAGGAAGAGATTCCACAGGCCCCGCCGACGCGCCTCGGCACGCAACTCGAGCATCACGGGCGCGGTGTCCCAGGCCCACTTGTCGCCGAGCTGCGCCAACTGCTCCTCGAAGACGCCCTCGGCCGGGTAGACGTGGCTGTCCATGAAGTCGAGCAGTTGGGCGCGCAGGTCCTCGGTGCGGGCGTCGTACTGGAATTCCATCAGCTGTACTCCTTCATTGCCGTGAGGCCGCTCTCCAGGAGCGGACTGACCGACTCGCCGACCTCGGCGAAACCTTCGCCCACGGTCTGGCCGTTGACGAATCGATAGTGGATGCCTTCGAGGATCCCGGCCAGCTTGAAGCTGGCCAGCCCGAGATAGAAGCCGAAGCGGGACAGGTCACGATCGCTCGATGCGGCGTACCGCTCGATGATCTCCGCCTCGGAGATGTAGCCGGGTGCGGAGGCGACGTCGACGACCTGGCTGCCGAGTCCGGACGCCCCTAGGCGCCCGTAGACCAGCATCAGCGCGAGATCGGTGAGCGGGTCGCCGAGGGTGGCCATCTCCCAGTCGATCACCGCCGCCATGCGGTCCCGATCGTCGACGAGGACGTTGTCGAGACGGAAGTCGCCGTGCACGATGCCCGCCGCGGACTCCGCGGGCACCCCGGCCGAGAGCCGCGCATACAGCTCGTCCACTAGAGGCAGATCCCTCGTGCGGGAGGCGTCCAGCTGCTTCTTCCACCGGTTGACCTGGCGAGACAGAAAGCCCTCAGGACGCCCGAAGTCGCTCAGTCCGACCTCCCCCGGATCGACCGCATGCAGCGCGGCGAGCGTGTCGACGAGGGCCAGCGAGATCGACCGGGTCCGCTCCGTGCCGAGAGGCGCGATGTCGCCCACGAAGCGATAGGGCCGGCCCTCGACACGCTCCATCACATAGAAGGGCGCACCGAGCACGTCCTCGTCCGCGCAGAGTCCAAGGGTCCGCGGCACCGGCACGTCGGTCGCCTGCAATGCCGCCATCACGCGGTATTCGCGCGCCATGTCGTGCGCGGTGGCGAGTAGGTGCCCGACGGGAGGACGCCGCACGATCCAACTCCGGGCGCCGTCACTCACCACGTAGGTGAGATTCGACTTGCCTCCGGCGATCAGCTCCGCGGACAGGTCGGTGCCCGCGTCAGGTACGGCGGTCGGCAGCCACTCGCCCAACCGGATCAGGTCGAGACCCGGGTGCGGACCCTTGGACAGCATCAGGGCACCACGATGGCGAGCATGTCGACCACACAGGCCGGCTTGTCACCACCCTCACGTTCGATGGTCACGCGCGTGGCCACCTGGAAGCCCATGGTGTTGGGCGTGACGTCGAGCAGTTCCACGCCGGCGCGGACCTTCGAGCCGACCGGGACCGGTGAGGGGAACCTCAGCTTGTTGGCGCCGTAGTTCAGCCCGGCGGAGACACCGGTGACCTCGTAGACCTGCCAGGTCAGCATGGGCAAAAGGCTCAGGGTCAGGAAGCCGTGCGCGATCGTCGTACCGAAGGGGCCGGCGGCGGCCTTCTCG
The DNA here is from genome assembly GCA_030151765.1 of Marmoricola sp. GTDB lineage: Bacteria > Actinomycetota > Actinomycetes > Propionibacteriales > Nocardioidaceae > Marmoricola. The sequence goes on along the minus strand of JASLCW010000168.1, from coordinate 2,804 downwards.
GCGTCGACGTGGATCCACTGGTGATCACCGGTCGCCTCGGCGAACTGATCGATCTGCTCCTGCGTGATCGTGTGCCAGTCCGAATGGCCGAGATGTTCGCCGACCGCGGCCCTCAGTTCGTCCACTCCGTTGAAGGTCTTCATGCCTTCGGCCCTCCTGCCACATAGAGCACCTGGCCGGACACGAAGCCCGCGCCCTCACTCACGAAGAAGGACACCGCGTGCGCGATGTCGGCCGGGAGCCCACCGCGGCCGACCGGGATGTCCTTGATCACGAAGGACTTGAAATCCTCGAAGGGAACGCCCATCCGCTCTGCGGTGGCCATGGTCATCTCGGTCTCGATGAATCCGGGCGCGATCGCGTTGGCGGTCACGCCGTACTTGCCGAGCTCGATCGCGAGAGTCTTGGTGAAGCCCTGCAGGCCGGCCTTGGCCGCCGAGTAGTTGGCCTGGCCACGATTGCCGAGCGCCGAGATGCTGGACAGATTGACGATGCGTCCCCAGCCGGCCCTGGTCATGTGTCCCTGGACCGCGCGGCTCATCAGGAAGGAGCCACGCAGGTGCACTCCCATGACATCGTCCCAGTCGGCGACCGTCATCTTGAAGAGCAGGTTGTCGCGGATGATGCCGGCATTGTTGACCAGCACGGTCGGGGCGCCGAGCTCGGCTGTGATCCGCTCGACGGCCGCGTTCACCGCCGCCTCGTCGGAGACGTCGACACCGACGGCGAGCGCTTCGCCTCCTGCATCGGTGATCTTCTTGACGACCCGGGCACAGCTGCCCTCGTCGAGGTCGAGCACGGCAACGGCGAAGCCGTCGGCGGCGAGGCGTTCGGCGACGCCGGCACCGATGCCGCGGGCGGCTCCGGTGACGATGGCGGTACGGCGTTCGGTGGTCATGCATGACTCCTGTCAGAGAAGGGGATTCGAGGCTTCATCGGACGTAGGCCACCCGTCCGACGGTCACGCCGTCGGCGAGCCGCTGTACGCCGTCAGCGACCTCGGCCAGTGCCAGTCGCTCGCTGACCAGTGGCTTGATCGCGCCCTCGGCACAGAGCCGGAGCAGGTCGCGGTGGCACTCGGCCACGGATGCGGGGTCGTACTTGTTGTAGAGGCCCCAGTGCAGGCCGACGATCGAGTAGTTCTTGATCAGTGCGTGGTTGAGCGCCGCCGACTGGATCTCGCCCCCGGCGAAGCCGACGATCAGGATCCTTCCCTCGAAGGCGATGCACTTGGTGGAGCGCTGGTACGTGTCGCCGCCGACGGGGTCGTAGATCACGTCCGCGCCACGACCGCCGGTCTCGGCCTTCACGACCTCGACGAAGTCCTGCTCGTGCCGGTCGATCACCACATCGGCGCCGAGCTCGCGGGCCACGTCGGCCTTCGCGGGGCCGCCGACCACCCCGATCACCCGGGCGCCGGCCGCCTTGCCGAGCTGGATGGCGGCACTGCCGACGCCACCGGCCGCCGCGTGCACGAGCAGGGTCTCCCCCGCCTTCAGCTTCGCCCGGCGATGCAGGCCGAACCAGCCCGTCTGGTAGCCGATGAAGAGCGACGAGGCCTCGGCATCGTCCAACTCCGGCGGCGCACTGAAGGTCTGGGCGACATCCATGACGGCGTACTCGCCGAAGCCGCCGTACGGCAGGACCGAACCGCCCACCACACGATCGCCGATCACGAACTCCGTGACGTCCTCGCCGCGAGCGGTCACCCGCCCGCACAGCTCGACCCCCGGCGTGAAGGGCAGCTCCGGCTTGACCTGGTAGAGACCGCGGCACATCAGCACGTCGGGGAAGTTCGCCGCCGAGGCCAGCACCTCGACGACCACCTGACCCGGCCCGGCAATCGGCACCTCGGCCTCGACCAGGTTGAGCACCTTCGAAGGTTCGCCGAGCTCGGCGACCTGCCAGACACGCATGCTCACTCCTCCCCTGCTGTCAGGCTGACGCCGCCGTCGACGACCAGGGTCTGGCCGGTCATCCAGGCGGCATCGTCGGAGAGCAGGAAGGCCACCACACTGCCGATGTCCTCCGGTACGCCGAGCCGCTTGAGCGGGTAGACGCTGCTGACCTGGTCCTCGCGGCCCTCGTAGAGCGCGGAGGCGAACTTGGTCTTCACCACGGCCGGCGCGACGCCATTGGTCCGGATGTTCGGGCCGAGCTCGTAGGCGAGCAGCTCGGTCAGCGAGTTGAGCATCGCCTTGGTGGCGCCGTAGAAGCCGATGTTCGGCGCCGTACGGACGCTGGACAAGGAGGACACGTTGACGATCGCGCCGCCGTGCTCGGCCATCCACGCCTTGTGCGCCTTCTGCACCCACGCGAGCGCTGCCAGGCAATTGACCTCGAAGGTCTTGCGCGCCGCGTCGAGGTCGAGTTCGACCACCGGCCCGTACGTCGGGTTGATGCCGGTGTTGTTCACCAGGAAGTCGATGCTGCCGAAGGCCCACAGCGTCTGACGGATCACGTCGTCCTGGTGCTCGGGGTCGTCGGCGCGGCCGGGGATGCCCAGTGCATGCTCGGGTCCGCCCAGGTGGGCGACCGCCTCGTCGAGCGCCTCCTGCTTGCGCGCGGTGATGACCACCCGGGCACCATCGCCCACCAGTCGCTCGGCGATGCCGAGGCCGATGCCGCGACTGGCGCCGGTGACGATCGCGGTCTTGCCGGAGAAGCGCCCGGTCACGAGAGACGCTCCAGCACCATCGCCATGCCCTGGCCACCGCCGACGCACATCGACTCGACGCCGAACTGCTTGTCGTGCCACTGCAGCGAGTTGATCAGCGTCGCGGTGATCCGGGCGCCGGTCATGC
>JASLCW010000162.1 GCA_030151765.1 Marmoricola sp. | reverse complement strand
ATCGGCACGCCGCACGAGAAGTTCGGCGAGGCCGTCACCGCGGTCGTCGTACTCCGCGAGGGGCGGGAGCTGAGCGACGAGGTGGTCGCCGAGCTGCAACAGATGGTCAAGGATCGCAAGGGATCCGTGCAGTCGCCCAAGGACATCATCGCCGTGGACGCGCTGCCGCTGACCGGCCTGGGCAAGCCCGACAAGAAGGCCCTCCGGGCGCGCTTCTGGACGGGTGCGCGCTCGATCGGCTGAGTCAGTCGCCCCGATCTTGTCGGTGCCGGCGGGCAAGCTGGAATCTCCACGACGATCAGAGGAGAGAAGCGATGACAGACCCGACGGCAAGCTTGGCGATGGTGACGCTCGACTGCGCGGAGACCGAGGCGGTGGCGCGCTTCTGGGCCGAGCTCCTGGGCTACGAGGTGCTCCACCTCGACGAGAACTACGCGATGCTCAAAGGCTCGTCAGGTCCCGCGATCGGCTTCGGCCGGATCGAGGACTTCGAGGCGCCCGGATGGCCGAATCCGCAGGGGCGCAAGCAGTTCCACTTCGACCTGGCCGTCGACGACCTCGACGCGGCGCAGGCGCGATGCACCGAGCTCGGCGCCTCCGTGGCCGATCCGCAGCCGGGTGACACCTGGCGGGTCATGCTCGACCCCGCCGGCCATCCCTTCTGCCTGACGCAGGCGGCCAACTGGGGCTAGGGCTCCGGCTACAGCTCCACCGACGGTACGGCGCGCGACGCCGGGTCGGTCTGCTCGAAGAAGTCGCGCGCGGTGAAGGAGAACATCGAGGCGATCAGGTTCGACGGGAAGGTCGAGACGCGGGTGTTGAGCGCGCGGACATTGCCGTTGTAGAAGCGGCGGGCCGCGGCGATCCGGTCCTCGGTGTCGGTGAGCTCCTTCTGCAGCTGCAGGAAGTTGGCGCTCGCCTTGAGGTCGGGATAGGCCTCGGCGCGGGCGAGAACCGTGCCCACAGCATTGGCGACCGCGTCCTCGAGCGGGCCGCGCTGGGCCGGGCTGTCGTCCTTGTGGGCGGCGGCCTGCTCCCGCGCGGCGGTCAGCTGCTCGAGGACGGTGCGCTCGTGATCGGCATAGCCCTGCACGGTCTTGACGAGATTGGGGATCAGGTCGTGGCGCCGGGTCAGCTCCACGTCGATCTGGCCCCACGACTCGTCGACGAGCGTGCGCTGCTGGACGAAGCGGTTGTACATCACGACCACCGAGATCAGCAGCAGTGCGACGACTCCGAGAACGACGTACAAGGCGATCATGTGCGGCAGCCTATCCGGCGGCCGGACCTACGCGGTGGAGCTCTTCCCGCCGTGGTCTTGCCAGACGAAATCGGGGATCGAGTCGACGATGGCCGAGACGGAGGCGAGCGCGGCCTCGACCTCCTCCGGCTTGCGAGCGCCGTTGTCCACCGTGAGGATCCACGAGCCGTCGAAGCGCCAGTCGAGGTCGCGCCTGGTCAGGAGCAGTTCCATCAGTCGCGGGTGCAGCACGTCGGAGGCGAACTTGCGGTCCTCGCAGTGCACCGTGAAGGCGCGGTTGAAGTCCTCGGACTCGAGCTGGATGTCGTGATTGGTGAGCTTGCCGATCGCCCGGGTGAAGAAGCCCTCCGGTGACACGTGCAGATTCGGGAAGCGGGCACCGGTGTCGAGCGCCGCGACCGAGAAGCTGTGCGTCTCCTCGTGGGTGGTGGTGTGGCCCTCCGAGTCGGTACTGGTCTCGGTGGTCCGGTAGCTGTAGTCGAAGGCGGCGAAGCCGCGGTTCTGGTAGCTGCCGGTGAGGACGTTCTCGGCCTCGCGCCCGTGTCCCTGGCCGAAGGGCGCGCCGTCGAAGGCATCCACCCAGCGCTGGTCCTTGGCGGTCCACGTCCAGCCCTTGCTCGCGGCATAGGCCTGGAAGGCCTCACGGCGCTTCTTCGCCGAGAGATAGCCGCCGATCGCGATGAGAGCGACCAGCGCGATGCCGATGCCGAAGATGATGAAGACCGGTGTCGCCATGGGCCGACCCTAATCGGTACGAACGGTCCGGGGTCAGCGGCCGCGCCGACGGTCCCGGTAGTCGCGCCGATAGCCGTGCGATTCGGGGCCCTCGAGTACGGCGGGCTCGCCGGCGGCGATCTTCTTCTCGAGCTTGCGCTGGCGCGAGGCGATGTGGTCCTCGGGATTCATCCACAGCCGCAGCGCCGGCATCGCGGTGCCCATCGTGACGAAGATCGGCCACGGGAAGGGCGTGCCGTGGTCGCTCACCAGCACCCACGCCCAGATCACCCAGCAGATCACCGCGGGACCCAGGTAGGTGAGCGCTTCGCGACGGTCCGCGTGATAGCGGCGTACCGCCTCGGCGCGCAGGTCGGTCGGCCGTACGACGGCCGCGGTGGCGATCAGGTCGTCGACGATCGCCGGCAGTTCGCCGAGCGTCCGGGCCTGGCCGACCCGGGTGCTGCGGTCGTCGAATTCCTCGAGATCCAGCCGTCCGTCGGCATAGGCGGTGCCGAGGAGGGACAGTACGACCTCACGATCCCGGTCGGAGGTACGCAGATGTGCGTTGGCCGGGGTGCGCGGGTCATGGTCGAAGCCGTCCCAGAATGCGACAGAGTCCACCCGCTCACCCTACGGCCCGCCGGTCAGCTCCCGGAGAAGTTGGGCGTGCGCTTCTCGGCGAAGGCTCGCGGTCCCTCCTTGGCGTCGTTCGAGGCGAAGACGCGCGCGCCCACGGCGGCATCGTCCTTCCAGCACTCGTTCTCGTGGCGACCCTCGGAGTCTCGGACCGTCTTGATGATCGCCTGGATCGCGAGCGGTCCGTTGTTGCAGATGAGGTCGGCGATCTCATGAGCCTTCGCCAGCGCTTCACCGTCCGGTACGACGTAGCCGATGAGCCCGATCTCCTTGGCCTCCGGTGCCTTGATGTGCCGTCCGGTCAGGAGCAGGTCCATCGCGATCGTGTAGGGCACCTGGCGGGGGAGTCGTACGACGGAGCCGCCGAGGGGGTAGAGGCTCCACTTGGCCTCCGAGACGCCGAAGCGGGCGGACTCGCCGGCGATCCGGATGTCGGTGGCGGTCAGGATCTCGGTACCGCCGGCGATCGCCGGGCCCTCGACGGCGGCGATCAGCGGCTTGGTCAGCCGGTAGCCCTTGAGCAGCGACTTGATGATCGACGGGTCGTACTCACCCGATTCGAACTTGTCGGTGGGCGCGTCCTTGCTCATCGCCTTGAGGTCGGCACCGGCGCAGAAATAGCCGCCGGCGCCGGTGAGGATGACGACGCGGACCTCGGGGTCGGTGTTCGCCCGCTCCCAGGCCTGCTCCATGATCGCGAGCATCTCGCCGGAGAGGGCATTGCGCGCCTCCGGACGGTTCATCGTGACGATGAGCTTGTGCCCGTCGAGTTCGACGAGGCAGTGCGGCTGGGAGCCCGTGGCGGATTCGGCGTTCTGCGTCATGGACACGATGCTAGTCACAAACAAGAACGTGTTCTAGTCTTGCCTCTGTGGCCCTGAACATCGCAGACCTCTTCGAACACGCCGTCGACGCCGTACCGGACGCTCCCGCACTGAAGGTGCGCGACCGCGTCGTGAGCTACGCCGAACTCGACGCCGAGGCCAACAAGCTGGCCCACTACCTGTCCGCTCAGGGCCTTGGCACCGGCGATCACATCGGCGTGTACGCGAAGAACAGCGTCGAACACGTCGTGGCCGTCCTGGCGATCTTCAAGATTCGCGCCGTCGCGATCAACGTGAACTACCGGTACGTCGAGGCCGAGCTGGACTATCTCTTCGACAATGCCGACCTGAAGGCCCTGATCGTCGAGCGCGAGTACGGCGCGCTGGCCAGTCAGGTCGTGCCGAAGCACGCGGCGATCAAGACCCTGGTGGTCATCCCGGAGGCCGACGACTTCGGCACCGACGCGACCTTCAGCCCGGCGCCGGCGTCGTACGGCGCGGTCACGCTGGCCGAGGCGCAGGCCGGCCAGAGCGCCGAGCGCGACTTCGCCGAGCGCTCCGCCGACGACGTCCACATCATCTACACCGGAGGCACCACCGGCTTCCCGAAGGGCGTCATGTG
>JASLCW010000098.1 GCA_030151765.1 Marmoricola sp. | reverse complement strand
CACCTGGCTGACCGACGTACCGGGGCCGACGCCGGAGGCGCCGGCCGTCGTGCTCCTGCATGCGGTGGGTTGCACCGGGATGCTCACCTGGTTCCCGGTGGTGGATGCGCTGCGCGAGCGCTATCGCGTGGTCACCTTCGACCAGCGCTGGCACGGCCGCGGGATCCTGTCCGAGTACTTCTCACTGCGCGACTGCGCGGACGACGTCGCCGCGGTGATCGCCGCGCTCGACCTCGATCGGCCGATCGTGGCCGGCTACTCGATGGGCGGGGTCATCGCGCAGCGGGTCTGGCGGCAACACCCCGACGCGATCGGCGGACTCGTTCTCGCCGCCACCACGGACCACTTCCGCACCAAGGGCACCGAGCGGATCTTCCACCAGGGCATGGAGTGGAGCATGGGAGGACTGCGCACGCTGTCCCGCTCCAAGGTGGTGCGCACCACGGCACGTCGTACCGCAGAGGTGCTGGACGTCGGCCCGACCGACACCGGTCAGTGGGCGCTCGAGCAGTGGCGGAGCACCTCACCATGGGCCGTCGCCGCCGCCGTCGCCGCCCTGGGCCGGCATCACTCGACCCCCTGGCTGGCCCAGATCGACGTGCCCACCGCGGTCGTGGTGACCCAGCGGGACAAGGTCATCCCGCCCGAGCGCCAGCGTTCGATCGCGACCGCGATTCCCGGCGCCACCGCACACGAGGCCGATTGCGGCCACGCCGGATGCGTGATGAAGGCCGAGGCCTTCGTCCCGGTCTTCCAGCAGGCGGTCAACACGACCAATGCGCGGGTGCGCGAACGGGTCTGATCAGCCCACTGCCGCGGCGTACAGGGCGTCGAGCTCGGCTGGGAAGTCGGCGGCCAGGTCCCATACGCCGGGGATCGACTCGCGACAGCCGATGATGCCTACGTGCATCCGGCCGTCGTTGCTCATCACGGTGATGTTCAGGCCGGCGCCGTGGAAGACCGGACCGAGCGGGTAGAGGCCGTCGATCCGGGCACCGAGGAAGTACAGCGGCACCGGCGGTCCGGGCACGTTGGAGATGACCAGGTTGTGGATCACCGGCCCGCGTTCGGCCAGGCCGAGATCCGAGACCATCCGTACGGCGAGCCCGAAGGTGCGCGGCGCGGCGAACTGCGCCCAGTCCTGGAGCGTGTCCGCGGGGATCGCCTTGTGATGGTCCTTCGCATGCGCATTGGCGAGCGCGAGGGCGCGGATCCGCTCCAGCGGGTCGGCGATGTCGGTGCCCAGCCTGGCGAACAGGGATGAGACCTTGTTCGAGCCGCCGCTGCGCTGCGAACTCCCGTGCACCGACACCGGCACACTCGCGAGCAGCGAGGTCGCCGGCAGCTCCCCGCGATCGTCGAGATAGCGGCGCAGGGCACCACCGCTCATCGCCAGCACGACGTCGTTGACGGTCGCGCCCTCGACGGCGTTCTTGATCTCCCGGATGCGCTCCAGCGAGAGGTCGACGTACGCGACGGAGCGGTGACCGGTGATCGTCCCGTTGAAGGAGGTCCGCGGCGCGGTCAGCGGCGCCGCCATCGACTCACCGCGGCGGGCACGGCCGATGGTGTTGGCGAGCAGGCCGGTCGTCGGCGCCAGGAGCTTCACGAACTCGACGGGCTTGGCGACATTGGTGAGCAGCGCACGACCGACGAGTTCGGCATTGCCGGGCAGCCGCTCGTCGATCCGCCCCCGGGGAGCCAGGTCCAGCAGCGGCGCACCCGGCTCGAGGCTGCACAGGTGCGAGATGACATTCGCGCCATTGACCCCGTCGACCGAGGCGTGGTGCATCTTCGTCACCACGGCCACCTGCCCGCTGGCCAGGCCCTCGACGATCCACATCTCCCAGAGCGGCCGGGAACGATCGAGGCCGATGCCGGCGAGGTGACCGATGATCTCAGCCAGCTCCGCCTCCCCGCCCGGGGCGGGTGCGGCCAGCCGGTGGACGTGCCGGTCGATGTCGAAATCACGATCCTGCACCCACAGCGGGTGGTCGAGATCCATCGGCACCCGCCGCAGCTTGCGGGTGAACATCGGGATCTCACGGACGCGCGCGTCCAGGCGTGCCTTGAAGGACTCGAAGTCGTACGCCGTCGCCATCGTCGTCGGATCGAGCAGGATCAGGCCGCACACGTGCATCAACTGCTGCGGCGACTCCAGGTAGAGGAAGCTGGCGTCCAGCCCGCTGAGTCGATCCATGACGCCGTATCCTAGGGCCATGGGTGGAACGCGTTCTAGTCGTCTCGGCAAGCGCCGGATCGCCACGGCGGCACTCGTGGCCAATGCCGTCAAGCCGTTGAACACCGTCGTCACGGCGCCGCCCGCCTTCGCGGCCGGCTGGCCGACGACCGAGCTGGCACCCCAGTTCCTCGCCCTCACCGTCGCCGACACGGCGATCTCACTGGCCCGGCGCCGGCTCAGCCCGGGCGCCGCGGCACTGTCCGTCGCCTCGATCGCCGGCCTCACCTGGCTGATCCGCAGGGCGCAGGACACCCGGCCTATCGCCGAGGCCGCCCTCCAGGAGGGACTCGGCGCCGACTACCGCGACCAGTTCGGCGGCACCGATCAGGAGCTGCCCGACGAGGTCACCCTCGGCCACCTGGCCCGCCCCTTCCACCTCACCGATCCCGAGGTCGAGGTCACCCGCAACATCAACTACACCGAGGGCGGCCGCCGGGCGCGCCTCGACATCTACCGTCCGCGTCGCCCCCTCGCCGGTGCTCCCGTGCTCATCCAGATCCACGGCGGCGGCTGGACGATCGGCAACAAGGAGGAGCAGGGCCGGCTGCTGATGAACCGCATGTGCAAGCTCGGCTGGGTCTGCGTCGCGGTCAACTACCGGCTCTCCCCCAAGCACAAGTGGCCCAAGCACATCGTCGACGTGAAGCGCTCGATCGCCTGGGTGCGCGACAACATCGCGTCGTACGGCGGCGACCCCGACTATCTCGTCCTCACCGGAGGATCGGCCGGCGGGCACCTGTCCTCGCTGGCCGCGGTCACCGCGGACGTGAAGGAATTCCAGCCGGGCTTCGAGGACGCCGACACGAGCGTCGCCGGATGCGTCCCCTTCTACGGCATCTACGACATGCTCGGCGAGGACGGCGACCCCTACACGCTCGGGCTGCGCGACCAGTTCCTCGCGATGCGCGTCTTCGGCATCGACGACGTACCCGCGAATCTCGAGACCTTCCGCGCCGCCTCCGCCCTGCACCACCTCGACGAGACGGCACCCGACTTCTTCGTGCTGCACGGCGTCAACGACACGCTCGTATCGGTCCGGCAGGCACGCGCCTTCGTCGCCCGCCTGCGCGCGGTCTCCCAGCGCAGCGTCGCGTACGCCGAATTCCCCGGAGCACAGCACGCCTTCGAGGTCTTCGGCTCGATCCGCTCACACCATGCAGTGGCGGCCGCCGAGCGCTGGCTCCAGTGGCACCGGCGCAAGTGGCTCGCCGAGCAGGTCAGTTGACGCTGACCGGCTTGCCCTCCGCCACCGAGGCGGCGATCGGCTCGGTCGGGTGCTTGCCCAGCTCTCCCGCGAAGTGGCAGGCGACCTTGTGGGTCGGGCTGATCTGCATCAACGGCGGCTCGACCTGCGCGCAGATCTCCTGAGCGAGCGCACACCGGGTGCGGAAGCGGCAACCCGAGGGCGGGTTGATCGGGCTCGGCACATCGCCGGTGAGCCGGATCCGCTCGCGGCGACCACCGATGGCGGCCTGCTTCACGTCCGGCACGGCCGAGAGCAGCGCCTGCGTGTACGGGTGGTGCGGGCGCTCGTACAGCGTCTCGCGATCAGCGATCTCGACGATCTTGCCGAGATACATGACCGCCACCTCCGGGCAGAAGTGCCGGACGACGGCGAGGTCGTGCGCGATGAAGAGGAAGGCGATGTCGAACTCGCGCTGCAGGTCCTGGAGCAGGTTGATCACCTGTGCCTGGATCGACACGTCGAGCGCGGACACCGGCTCGTCGGCGACCAGCAGCTTCGGCTGCAGGGTGAGCGCGCGGGCGATGCCGATGCGCTGCCGCTGACCGCC
>JASLCW010000064.1 GCA_030151765.1 Marmoricola sp. | reverse complement strand
CTCGACGACCTGGTACTCCATGGGGTCGTCGAGGCTCAGCCCGACGTGCTCGCGGCCATGCACTCGGTCCGCTACACCAAGGTGGTCCGCCGCTCCATCCACCTCACCCCCTTCGGCACCAACTTCTGCCGTGCCTGCCTGGTCGACGAGACCGAGTACGCCGAGCTCCCGGAGCACCAGCAGCCCGACGAATGATCGAGGGTGGAGAGGTGCCGCCGCTCTCGTTGCGCCGAGTGGTGATCTCGTTGCTGCCACTGCCGGTGGTCTTCGCAAGCGTTGCGCTGGCGATGGACAAGTCCGGTTGGCCGATGTATCTCCTGTACTGGATCCTCCCTCCCGTCCTGGTCGCGATCAGTGCCGTGATGGGAGATGCCTTCCTGACGGCGGCGATATCGGGAGTGATCGGGTGGTTCGCACCCCAGGCCGGATGGGTGGACCTCCCGGACGACACCATCAACCTGGCGATCTTCCAGACCCCCGTGGTCCTTGTGGCGGTCGCCCTCGTGACGGAGGTCGTGATGCGAGTTCGCTTGTCGCCGAAGCGGCGGCTGCGCCGTCGGTCAGGCTGACCGCCATCGAGCGCAAGGTGGTAGGGACTCGTGCATCGCCGTGTGCCACGCACCTGGGTCGGCCGTGTTCTTGATTGGTTCGGTGGAGCGCTGCGCTATCGCTGGGCGCGGACGCGTGAGGATAAAGGTTGAGCTTGTAGCCCAGTCCTTGGACTGTAGGCAGGGCGGCGCGAGTGCCCGTGGGCTCGTTGACCTCTCGCCGGCCTTCTCCGAGCTGGAGTGATCAGCCGCGGGGCCAGGGGGTTCCTTCGAGCTGCTCGATCGAGGTGTTGAACTTCTGCAGCAACTCCTGCAGGGAGGCGACCTCGTCCTCGGACCAGTCCTCGAGGACCTGCGCGAGCTGGGTGCGGGCGAGGGTGCGGTCGCGGCGGAGGGCCCTGCGGCCCGCGGCGGTGGGGCGGATCAGCAGTGCGGTGCCGCCGTCGGGGTCGGCGATGCGCTCGACGAGGCCGGCGGTGAGCAGCCGGTTGACCTGGCGGTTGACGGTGGACTGGTCGAGGCGGAAGGCCTCCGCGAGCTGACGCAGATTGAGCGGGGCGTGCTCGAGCCGGCCGAGAAGGTGATAGCCGGATCGGTCAAGCTGGCGCTCACCGGCGCGCTGGCTGGAGTGCATCGTGTGGCGCCCGAGCAGGGTCAGCTCCACCTCGACGGCAGCGACGGTGTCGCTGGCGCTCGCGGTCGCGGTGCTGGTCGGCGTCGGCATCGGCTGTGAGCCACCTCTCCTTTGCGGCCGATGTGCATCATACACATCATGTGTACGATGCACTTCGCAACTATTTCTGCAGATGCGCGAAGGAAGAGCCGATGGACAGCGCGAGTACCCAGGTGAGTACCCAGCGAGAGCCGCACCCCAATCCGTCCGTGATCGTGGCCATCGCGTGCCTGTGCGGCATCGTCGTCGCGCTCTCGCAGACGCTGATCATCCCGCTGATCCCCTCGCTGCCGCACATCTTCAACGCCTCGGCCGACGACGCCTCCTGGGCGATCACCGCGACCCTGCTCACCGCGGCCGTCGCGACGCCGATCGCCGGCCGGCTCGGCGACATGTTCGGCAAGCGCCTGATGCTCGTCGTGAGCATGGGCTTCCTCTTCGTCGGCGCGGTCGTCTCCGCGCTGAGCACCGGCCTGGTCATGATGGTCGCCGGCCGCGCGCTCCAGGGCCTGGCGATGGGCGCGATCGCCCTCGGCATCAGCGTGCTCCGCGACGAACTCCCCGCCGAGCGCATCGGCGCCGGTGTCGCCCGGATGAGCGCCACGATGGGCATCGGTGGCGCGATCGGCCTGCCGCTGGCCGCCTTCATCGCCGACAAGGCCGAGTGGCAGGCACTCTTCTGGCTGACCGCCGCGGCCGCAGCGATCTGTGGCGCCGCCGTACTCGTCTTCGTTCCCGAGTCGCCGATCCGCCGGCCGGCGCCCTTCGACTACCTCGGTGCCCTCGGCCTCGGTGCCGCCCTGACCATGCTGCTGCTCGCGATCACCAAGGGCGGCGACTGGGGCTGGGGCGACGGCCTCACCCTCGGTCTCCTGGCGGGCTCGCTGGTCATCTTCCTGATCTGGGGCGTCTGGGAGCTCCGGCGTACGTCGCCGCTCGTCGACCTGCGCGTCTCGGCCGGCAAGCAGGTGCTCTTCACCAACATCGCCTCGGTCGCGATCGGCTTCTCGATGTACGGCATGTCGCTGATCCCGGTGCAGATCCTGATGGCCCCGAAGGCGGCCGGTTACGGACTCGGCCTGAGCATGACCGAGGCCGGCCTGCTGATGGCACCGAGTGGCCTGCTGATGTACCTGACCTCCTCGCTCGGCGCCCGGATCACCCGCGCCCGCGGGCCGCGCACCAGCCTTGCCACCGGCATCGTCGTGATCGGCCTCGGCTATGTCGTGATGCTGTCGATGCGCGGCGCCGCCTGGGAGCTCTGCCTGGGTACGGCGGTCATCGGCGCCGGCGTCGGCATCGCGTACGCCGCCATGCCCGCGCTGATCATGGGCGCCGTGCCGCTCACCGAGACCGCTGCCGCCAACGGTCTCAACTCGCTGATGCGCTCCGTCGGCACCTCGCTCTCCTCGGCCGTGATCAGCGTCGTCCTGGCGCACCACACGGTCGCCCTGGGCTCGGTCAGCCTGCCCTCCGACAAGGGCTTCACGATCGCCCTCTTCATCTCCCTGGGTGCCTCCGTCACCGCGTTGGCGCTCAGCGGGCTGATCCCCGCCCGCGCCGCCTCGGTCAGCGCGGCCCCGGCTGCATCGGGCGAGATGACCCCGGAGCCGGAGCCGGTCGGCTGATTGGGCCCGGTGGCGCATCGGGCCGCTCCTGGTCACGCGCCACTGGCGGGTCACTCCTGGCTTCCGGTCACCGGTCAAAAGCGCAGCGACGGGGACGGGCTGCGCTCGGTTGCGGTGGGTTCCCGGCTCACGGTCGGCATCGACACCGTTGGGTTGGTCCCAGGTGTTCCTTGGGTCACCTGGGTATCAGGAGTGACTGAGGATCATTTGTTTTCGCCGCAGAACATGCGGAATAACGACTGATCTGGGGCAGAAATGACTGATCTTGGCCTGATCGTGGTCGGTGAGCCGGCGGTGAGTCGGGAGCCAACCGTGCCCACCCGCCGAGCCGCGCCCTCGTTGCTGCGCTTTTGACCTGTCCGATGGAGAACAACTGAAACCAGTCCGATGCGCCCCGACGGAGGTCACCTGATCGGGGCAGCGGTCCTCGAGAAAGTTGATGGGACGGCACTCGTCGTACGGATCGGAGTGACCAGCACCTGGATCGGGAACTTCGTCGTCATGTCGTAGTGCCCGTCGTTGAAGCATTGGAAGAAGAGCTTCTGTCCGGCGGGGACCGTGATGGGCCCGGTCCCGCTGAGCATTGCCTCGTCGTTGACACTGGTCGGCGCCGAGCTGCCCGCAGTCGTGCCCATGAGGGCAACCGGTCCCGTCGTCAGCACCCCGACGCCGCAGCGGACCGTCGTCACGTGGTTGATGCCGAGATGAGCGCTCCAGGTGACCTGATACTGACCGGGCGTGACCGGCAAGGCGTCGATCCGGGAGTTCAGAGGCGCCGAGGCCGGGATCGAGATCTGGTACAGCGTGCCGCCGTTGACCATCGCCTTGGAGTCGTAGCCGTCGACGGTGTCGGCGTTGAGGTTCTTCACGAGCTTCTTGCTGTTCACCGCGAGGGGCGGTCCGCTCTTGGTCTTCAGCGACAGGGCGGGACCGGGCTTGGTGCGTTGCAGGGTGGTCGGCTTCGCGGTCTTGTTCGTCGTACCGAGCAGGAAGCCCTTGCCGGAGGCGGCGATCGCCACGGTGTTGGCGGCCAGGACGAGCACGGTGGCCGCGCCGATGACGGCGAGGAGGGTGGTCAGGCGAGTGCGCATGAGCGCATCGTCGCCGGGCAATCGGTCCCGGCGCATCGGGGTTCGCGCGTAAACATTCGCGGGTGGTCCCGGCGCCGAAATTCTCAAAGTTGAGGGGAATGGACTCAACTTTGGCGACGTTGGGGTAGACATGAGCCAGCGCACCGCTGGTTCTTCCCTTACATCGCAGGAGACACACGTGGACGGTTCGAAGTTCACTACGCGCAGCGTCGAGGTCATCAACGCCGCGCACACGCTCGCGGTCACCGCGGGGAATCCCCAGGTGGAGTCGGCCCACCTCGCGGCCGCGCTGCTCCGCCAGGACCAGGGCCTGGCACCCGCCATCCTGTCCAAGGCCGGGGTCGACCCGGCCGGGCTGGCCGGCCGCATCGACGCCGAGCTCGCCCAGTTGCCGAGCGCGAGCGGCTCGACGGTGCAGAACCCGGTGACCTCCGGGGCGCTGACCAGGGTGCTGGCGAAGGCCCTCGAACTCGCCAACGAGATGAAGGACGAGTTCATCGCCACCGAGCACCTGCTGCTCGCGCTGGCCACGGTCGAGAGCCCGATCCAGGTGGCCTTCCACCAGTCCGGGGCGGACGCCGGTCCGCTGCGCGCGGCGATCAACGCGGTCCGCGGCAATCGCCATGTGACCAGCCAGGACGCCGAGGCGACCTACGAGTCCCTCGAGAAGTACGCCGTCGACCTGACCGCCGCTGCCGCCGAGGGACGACTCGACCCCGTCATCGGCCGTGACGCCGAGATCCGCCGGGTCATCCAGGTGCTCTCCCGGCGTACCAAGAACAATCCCGTGCTGATCGGCGAGCCCGGTGTCGGCAAGACCGCCGTCGTCGAAGGGCTGGCCCAGCGGATCGTCGACGGCGACGTACCGGACTCCCTCAAGGACCGGCGGCTGCTCAGCCTCGACCTCGCCGCGATGGTGGCGGGCGCGAAGTACCGCGGTGAATTCGAGGAGCGGCTCAAGGCCGTGCTCGACGACATCAAGAGCTCCGACGGTCAGGTGATCACCTTCATCGACGAGCTGCACACCGTCGTGGGTGCGGGCGCCGGTGGCGATTCCGCGATGGACGCCGGCAACATGCTCAAGCCGATGCTGGCCCGTGGAGAGCTGCGCCTGGTGGGTGCGACCACGCTCGACGAGTATCGCGAGCGCATCGAGAAGGACCCGGCGCTGGAGCGCCGCTTCCAGCAGGTCTTCGTGGGCGAGCCGAGCGTCGAGGACACGGTGGCGATCCTGCGCGGACTGCAGGAGAAGTACGAGGCGCACCACGGGGTGAAGATCACCGATGCGGCGCTGGTTGCTGCGGCCATGCTGAGCGATCGCTACATCACCGGCCGGCAGCTGCCCGACAAGGCGATCGACCTGATCGACGAGGCCGCCTCGAGGCTGCGCATGGAGATCGAGTCCTCGCCCGTCGAGATCGACGAGCTCCGTCGCGGCGTCGACCGGATGAAGATGGAGGAGCTCGCCCTCGAGCGCGAGACCGACGCCGCCTCCCTCGACCGCCTCGACAAGCTGCGCGCCGATCTCGCCGATCGCGAGGAGGAACTGCGCGGCCTCGAGGTCCGCTGGGAGAAGGAGAAGGCCGCCCTGGAGGGCTCGGGCGAACTGCGCAAGCAGCTCGACGAGCTGCGCGGTGAGGCCGAGCGGCTGCAGCGCTCCGGCGACCTGGCCGCCGCCTCGGAGATCCTCTACGGACGCATCCCCACGCTCGAGGAGCAGATCGCCTCGGTCGAGGCCTCCGAGGACGCCGATGCCGACAAGATGGTCGGGGAAGAGGTCGGCCCCTCCGAGATCGCCGATGTGGTCGAGTCCTGGACCGGCATCCCCACCGGACGCCTGCTCGAGGGCGAGACCGAGAAGCTGCTCCGGATGGAGGACATCATCGGTGAGCGACTGATCGGGCAGCGGGCCGCGGTCACCGCCGTGTCGGACGCCGTACGACGCTCCCGCGCCGGCATTGCCGATCCGAACCGGCCCACCGGCTCCTTCCTCTTCCTCGGCCCGACGGGTGTCGGCAAGACCGAGCTGGCCAAGTCGCTGGCCGACTTCCTCTTCGACGACGAGCGCGCGATCGTGCGC
>JASLCW010000156.1 GCA_030151765.1 Marmoricola sp. | reverse complement strand
CGTCGCAAGCCCGGCCAGCTCTCCCAGGGCTCGGGCACCACGCCGACCCTGATGGACGACGGGGTCGTGGCGATCACCGACAACTCCGAGCCCCGGATGAACGTGGTCTTCTACGACCGGGCCAAGGGCACCGAGCTCTGCAAGACGCCGGTCTTCGGCGAGGACGCCGGCTCCACCGACAACTCCCTGGTCTCGCTCGGCGACGCCGTGGTGGTGGAGAACAACTACGGCTACCAGAGCCCGCTGACCACGCTCTTCGGTCGGGCCACGACGCCGGGCGTGGCCCGGGTCGACCTGGACGGCACCTCGTGCAAGGTCGCCTGGACCAGCGACGTGACCGCGCCGACCTCGGTACCGAAGGCCTCCCTGGCCAACGGCCTGGTCTACGTCTACGCCAAGCCCGCCTCGAACGTCCTCGACGACAGCTGGTACCTCGCCGCCATCGACCTGCGCACCGGCCGCACCCAGTGGATGGTCCGCACCGGCAACGGCATCCAGTGGAACAACCACTACGCCTCGATCTACGTCGGCCCCGACGGCGCCGCCTACATCGCCACGCTGGCCGGCCTGATCCGCTTCAAGGACGGTGTCTGATCCGCCGAGACCCCAGGCAAATGCATCAAAACAGCGCCCAGACCCCACTCAAATGCACAGCGCGAATCTGGGCTGCATTTCGTTGGGGTCTCGGCGTACTGAGAATGCATTTGTGTGGGGTCTCAGGGCTTTGAGAATGCATTTGAGTGGGGTCTCAGCGTCTTAGAAGAGCAGCGCGCTGGCCGGGTCGCTCATGATCCCCGCGACATCGGCGAGGAAGCGGGAGCCCGCCTCGCCGTCGATGTGGCGGTGGTCGAAGGAGAGCGCGAGGGTGCATACGTCGCGGATCTCCAGCGACTCGACACCCTCCCGTACGACGACCCACGGCTGACGCTTCGCGGCACCGAAGCAGAGAATCGCGGATTCACCGGGATTGATGATCGGCGTACCCGCGTCGACTCCGAAGACCCCGACATTGGTGATCGTGAAGCTGCCGCCGGCCATGTCCGCGGGCTGCGTCCTGCCCTCTCGGGCGATCGCGGTCAGCTCGCCGAGAGCACCGGCCAGCTCGACGAGCGACATCGCGTCCGCATCCTTCACATTGGGTACGACGAGACCCCGCGGGGTGGCGGCGGCGATGCCGAGATTGACGTAGCCCTTGACCACGACCTCCTGTGCGGCCTCGTCCCAGAAGGAGTTGATCACCGGGGTACGCCGCATCGCCAGGATGCAGGCACGCGCCAGGATCAACAGGGGACTCACCTTGAGCTCTCGGAACTCGCGGCGGGCACGCAGCCGGTCGCACAGCGCCATCGTCTCGGTGACGTCGATGGTCACCCACTCGGTGACATGGGGCGCGGTGAAGGCGGAGCTGGTCATCGCCTGCGCCATCATCTTGCGGACGCCCTTGACCGGCTCGCGAGTCTCGCGGGCACCGGCCATCGGGGCCACCCCCGGGCGGGCGAGGTCGTCGTACCGGGCGGGCATGGCCTCGCCGCGCGACGCCGCCTCGACATCACCGCGGGTGACCACACCCTCGGGACCGGAGCCGGACAGCGCGGCGAGGTCGACGCCGAGATCCTTGGCCAGCTTGCGGACCGGGGGCTTGGCAAGCGCCCGGGTCCCGGCCCTTCCCGCGGCCGACGAGGACGGGGCACTCTCGGGGGCCACGGTCGCCGGACCGCCTTGCGCGACGGCGTCGGAGAGGACCGCGGAGACGATCCGCTCGACCTTCTCGTGCTGCGCCGGCGCGCCCGCGTTGAAGACGTCCTGGACGTCGGCACGCGCGGTCCGCTCGCCGGCCGCCTCGACCAGCTTGCGGCGCGGACGCCGTACGGCGCCGCGATCGGCCTTCATCCGGCCGACCAGCGATTCGCCCTCACCACCACCGGAGGCGGCCGGATTGGAGAGGTCGATCTCGTCGGGCGCGGGCTTCGACGGGGCGTCCTCGGGAGAGCCGATCGCGATGATCGGCGTGCCCACCTCGACGGTCTGCCCCTCGGCGACGAGCAGCGCGGTCACCACGCCGGCGTACGGCGAAGGCAGTTCGACCAGCGACTTGGCGGTCTCGATCTCGACGACGACGTCGTTGATCTGGACCTCGTCGCCGACCTTGACCTTCCAGGTGACGATCTCGGCCTCGGTGAGTCCCTCACCGACATCGGGCAGCAGGTATTCAGCCACGAGCACTCTCCTCAGAAGGCCAGCGAACGGTCGACGGCGTCGAGCACCCGGTCCAGGTCGGGGAGGAAGTCCTCCTCGATCCGGGAAGCCGGATAGGGCACGTCGAAGCCGCCCACCCGCATCACCGGCGCCTCCAGCGAATAGAAGCAGTTCTCCGTGATCCGGGCGGCCACCTCGGCACCGATGCCGAGGTTGACGTGCGCCTCGTGGGTGATCACGGCGCGACCGGTACGGCGTACGGACTCGTAGACCGGCGCCAGGTCGAAGGGAGACAGCGTGCGCAGGTCGATCACCTCGAGCGAGGTGCCCTCGGTCGAGGCAGCCTCCGCCGCAGCGAGCGCCGTCTTCACCGTCGGCCCGTAGGCGAGCACGGTGACATCCTCGCCGGAACGCACGATTCGACTGCTGTGCAGGGGATCCGGGGTCGTCTCGAGATCGAGTTCGACGCGACCGGCGTGGTACTGCCGCTTCGGCTCCAGGAAGATCACCGGGTCCGGTGAGGCAATCGCCTGCTGGATCATCCAGTAGGCGTCGACCGGGTTGGAGCAGGCCACCACCTTGAGTCCGGGGGTGTGCGCGAACTGCGCCTCCGGACTCTCGGAGTGGTGTTCGACGGCGCCGATGCCGCCACCGAAGGGGATCCGGATCACCATTGGGAGCGGCGTACGGCCGTGTGAGCGGTAGTGCATCTTCGCGACCTGGCAGACGATCTGGTCGTACGCCGGGTAGACGAAGCCGTCGAACTGGATCTCGACGACGGGCCGATATCCCCGCAGGGCAAGGCCGACCGCGGTGCCGACGATGCCCGACTCGGCGAGCGGGGAGTCGATCACCCGGTCCTCGCCGAAGTCCTTCTGCAGACCGTCGGTGATCCGGAAGACGCCGCCGAGCTTGCCGACGTCCTCACCCATCACGAGGACCTTCGAGTCGTCCTCCATCGCCTTGCGCAGCCCCATGTTGAGGGCCTTCGCGAGCGTCACGTTCTCACCCATGGTCACACCCCCGCGCTCTCGTGCGCCGCCTGGTCGAAGCCGGAGAGATAGTCGGCATAAGCTGCGCGCTCCTCGGCGATCTCCTCCGTCTCATCGGCGTAGACGTGGTCGAACATGCTCAGGGGCCGCGGATCCGGCATCGCCTTGCAGCCTTCGCGCAGGTTGTGACCGAGCTGGTCGGCCTCCGCCTGCACCTCGTCGAACCAGTCCTGGTCGGCGACTCCGTTGCGCACCAAGTAGACCCGGACACGCTCGATGGGGTCCTTGAGCTTCCAGCTCTCCACGTCGTCGCTGAGCCGGTAGCGGGTCGGGTCGTCCGTCGTGGTGTGGGCGCCCATGCGATAGGTGTAGGCCTCGACGAAGGTCGGTCCGCTGCCCTCACGAGCCCGCTGCAGCGCCGCGCGGGTGACGGCGTACGTCGCGAGGACATCGTTGCCATCGACGCGAATGCCTGGGAAGCCGAAGCCGAGAGCCCTTTGGTACAAGGGGATTCGTGACTGACGCTCGATCGGCTCGGATATCGCCCACTGGTTGTTCTGGCAGAAGAAGACCACGGGCGCGTTGTACGACGCCGCGAAGATGAAGGCCTCATTGACATCCCCCTGGCTGGAGGCGCCGTCGCCGAAGTGCGCGATCACCGCGCTGTCGCGGTCGGGATCGCCGGTCCCGACGAGTCCGTCGCGCTGCACACCCATCGCATAGCCGGTGGCGTGCAGGGTCTGCGCCCCGATCACGATCGTGTAGAGCCCGAAGTTGTGCTCGTGGGGGTCCCAGCCTCCGTGGTCGACCCCGCGGAAGAGGCTCAACAGATGCAGTGGATCGACCCCGCGGCAGAAGGCCACGCCGTGTTCGCGATAGGTCGGGAAGACATAGTCCTGCGGGCGCAGCGCTCGGCCGGCGCCGATCTGCGCGGCCTCCTGGCCGAGCAGCTGGGCCCAGATGCCGAGCTCGCCGTGGCGCTGCAGCGCGGTCGCCTCGACGTCGAGACGGCGCGTGAGCACCATGTCGCGGTAGAAGCCACGGATCTCCGCAGGCTCGAAGTCGAGATCGAACTCGGGGTGGTGGACCCGCTCCCCCTCGGGGGTGAGCAACTGGACGAGCTCAGGGCCACTGGCCACGTGACTCGGGCCGAACACATCGGCTAGGTCGGGGCCGAACTCGGGCATCGCACATCTCCTGTCCTCGGCGGAACGGGGTCTCCGTTCCCACTGGTCGCGATTCGGGGACCGCATGCCCGCGGGGTGTGCGGAACGGTCCCTGGATCTGGACGATCACTGGTGTGACTCAGCCCACAATAGGCGACCTGCTCAACGTAGACCGAATCGGGGGGATCGGGCCAAAGTGCTCGGGCTCCCGATAGTCGGAAGCCCGACGATCAGCGGTTCCGGCCACCCCGACGGCGCACCACCGGTAGCGTGACCGACGGACGGAAGGGTCGAGGGAGCCGTGACGTCCAGGGGTGGAGGGCCCCGAATCATGCAGCGAATCATCACGCTGGGCGTTCTCGCCTGCGCACTCATGGTGGCGCCTCTGTCGGCGCCGACCGCCGGAGCAGCACCGTCCGGCCTGTCCATCGCGGTCGGCGGCACCGACGTCGGGGTCTACCCGGCCTTCGATCCGGCGATCCATCGCTACGCGGTCACCACCAGCTCCGCGACCGCCGGCACGGTGTCCGTGGCGATCACGGGCACGACCGGTGCGACCGTCGACGGCCGGGCGACGCAGAAGACCACGCTGACCGGACTGAACACCGGCGACGAGATCGGCGTACGCGCGAACGGATCGTCGTACTCCTTCATCTACATGCCCGCAGGATTCCCGACGTTGAAGACGACGACGAACGAGCCGGGGGTGCAGCCGGGGTACGTCGCACTGACGCTCAACCAGTTCGTCGCGTCGTCGACGCCGGCGTACGACGCGATCGTCGACCGCCAGGGAGTGCCGGTGTGGGTCACCGCCACCGGCACGAACCGCGACATGGACCTCAAGCGCCAGCCGGACGGAAGCCTGACGCTGATGCGGCCGACCGACGGGGCTTCGTCGGAGCTGGTCACCCTCGACGACCAGTACCGGCCCGTCGGTACGCCGGCCCGCACCGTCGGGCTCGACAACACCGATGCCCACGACTCCTGGGTCTTCGAGGACGGCAGCAAGATCCTGACCGCGTACGTGCCCAACAGCGGCACCGGCAAGACCGACGCGGTCATCCAGAAGCTCGACGCGTCGGGCCACGCCACCTTCACGTGGGACTCGTCCGCACTCGCGGACGAATCCCTCTACGCCGGAGGCGACGGAAAGGACTACGCGCACATCAATTCGGTGTGGCCGCTGCCCGACGGCGACATCGTGGCCTCCTTCCGGCACCTCTCAGCCGTTCTGCGCATCGCCACTACGGACCACGACGGCTACCAGCCCGGCGACATCGTGTGGAAGCTCGGTGGCCGGGACAGCAGCTTCGCCTTCCCGGATGCCGGCTTCGAGGGCGGTCCCTGTGCCCAGCACACCGCGAGCGACTGGACCGACGCACAGGGTAAGGAGCACGTCCTCGTCTTCGACGACGGGTCCAATGAATTCAGCGGGGCCATCTGCACGGACCCCACGAACACGGCGGGGCCGGCGATCCTGCGTCCGCAGACCCGGGTCACCGAGTACGTCCTCGATCCGGTCGCGGGGACCGCCACCGTCGCCTGGAACTACGCACCGACGAATGTCTCCACCATCTTCGCCGGCTCGGCCTACCGGATGGGCAACGGGAACACCCTGATCGGATGGTCGAAGACGCCGTACGCGATCGCCTCGGAGGTGTCCCGGTCGAAGCAGTTGCTCTGGCAGCTCGAGGACGCGCGGCCGGCAACGGACGACTACCAGAAGTACATGACCTATCGCGCGATGCTGGTGACCGCTCCGGACCGGATCAAGCCCGTCGTGTCGGTCACCGCTCCGGTCGAAGGGAAGACCTATCCCGCGTTCACGTCCCCGGCCGACTTCTCCTGCAGCGACCGCGGCGGCTCCAACCTCGTGGGCTGTTCGGTTCGCGACGCCAGCGGCTCATATGCCCCGGGCAAGCACACGATGACCGTCACGTCCACAGACGGAGCCGGCAATGTCACGGCCGTCGTACGACACTTCACGATGACCACCGACTACTGGCCCGAGGCTTCGGCCACGGTCAACGGACACACCGTGGGCGCCTCGGTTCACGGGTCCTGGAAGCAGCAGCTGGCGCGCGTCAAGCTCGGTCGCAACGGCCGTACGACGGCGCGCATCAGTCTGCTCAACGGGGGTTCCAAGGCCGAGCGTCTCGTCCTGGCCGGCAATGCAGGCACGAAGAAGTTCGCGGTGCGCTATCTCGTCGCCGGCGTGGATCGCACCCGGGCGATCGCCTCAGGGAGGTTCCGCACGGCAACGGTCGCGCCCGGCAAGAAGATCGTGGTCACGCTCGTGATCCGCCGGCTGCGACCCGCGCACCACGGCGACCTGCGCGCCTTCCACCTGACCGCCACGTCGACGCACGATGCGAGCCGCAAGGACGGCGTCGGCTTGCGGGTGACCGCGCGCTGACCCTAGAGGCGCTCGCGGTGGTGCGGCAGTTGCCACCGCGACTCGTCGGGTCCGACCGGCACGATGCCCGTCGGATTGATGTCCTCGTGCACGACGTAGTAGTGCCGCTTGATCTGCTCGAAGTCGATCGTCTCCCCAAAGCCGGGGGTCGCGAAGAGATCGCGCGCGTAGGCACCGAGGACCGGCATCTCGCTGAGCTTGTTGCGATTGCACTTGAAGTGCCCGTGGTAGACGGCGTCGAAGCGCGCCAGTGTGGTGAAGAGACGTACGTCGGCCTCGGTGATCCGATCACCCATGAGATAGCGCCGGTCGGTCAGCCTTTCCTCGAGCCAGTCCATCGCGGTCCAGAGTCGCGCGTACGCGTCCTCGTACGACGCCTGTGAGCCGGCGAAGCCACAGCGATAGACGCCGTTGTTGACCTCGGTGAAGATCCGGCGCATCACCTGCTCCATCTCCTCGCGGACATCGTCCGGCCAGAGATCCGGCGCGTCCGGGCGGTGGTGATCGCGCCACTCGAAGAAGAAGTCGTGGGTGATCTGCGGGAAGTCGTTGGTCACGACGGCCTTCGACGCCACCTCGACCATCGCGGGCACGGTGATCCCTCGGGGGTAGCCGGCGTACCGGGCGAAGTAGGCCTGCTGCAACCGCTCGAAGCCCAGGACCGGGTCGACGCCGCCGGGATCGAGGTCGAAGGTCCATGAGTTGACGTCGTGCGTCGGACCCGCGAGCCCCATCGAGACGACCTCCTCGAGTCCGAGGAGTTTGCGCACGATGATCGCGCGATTGGCCCACGGGCACGCCTTCGCCGCGACGAGCCGGTAGCGCCCCGGCTCGGCCGACCACACCTGCACTTCGCGGGGACTGTCCTTCGAACCGCTCGGAAACCGATCGTCGAGCGGATCGGCGGAGTGCTCGCCCCGCAGGATCCGGTCCGGGATGTAGTTCATGTCCCGGCTGAATTCCTGGCCCTTCTCGGTGTACGTCGGCATGGTTCGCAGTCTGCCCCATCCGGCGGCTCCGGATAGTCCACGACGAAATCGGCCTGTTTCCGGTCACGAAAGGCCGAATTCGTCGTGGACTATCCCGCAAACCGCAAAGAACTCTTTGCAAATGTTCCTTTGTGATCTACGGTCGACCCATGGAACACAGCCGGATCAGTCCCGATCTCGAGGGGCTCAAGGCCCTCGCCCACCCCACGCGCATGCGGATGCTCACCCTGCTCCGCCTCGACGGACCGGCCACCGCCACGACGCTCGCCCGACGGCTCGACCTCAATTCCGGCGCGACGTCGTACCACCTGCGACAGCTGGCCCGGAGCGGCTTCGTGGTCGAGGAGCCCGACCGCGGCAACGCCCGCGATCGCTGGTGGAAGGCGGCGCACACCTCGACCTGGTCGAAGGATTCCGACTTCACCGACCCGGAGGGACGCGTCGCCTTCGACGCCATGCTGCAGGCCGCGGCGGTGAACCAGAACCTCGCCCTGCAGGCCGCGATGGAGGAACGGCCGCTGCTCTCCGACGCGTGGCGGCACGCGACCACGGTCAGCGAGTGGACTTACCGGCTCACCCCCGAACGCGCGCGCGAACTGGTCGACCGGATCACCGCGGTCTACGACGACTTCGAGGACATGCACGATCCCGAAGCCGTCCACTTCAAGGTCCAGTACGCCGGCTTCCCCGTCCCCGGACGCCTCGACCCCGACCCGGCGACGTGATCGGCCGACGGCTCCCGCTGTTCGGCTACCTGACCGCTCTCGGGATCTCCACGACGGGCACGCGCGTCTCGACGATCGCGATCCCCTGGTTCGTGCTCACCACCACCGGATCGGCCACCGCCACCGGGATCACCGCGATGGTCGAGATGACCCCGTTGGTGCTGCTCCAGGCCTTGAGCGGACCGGTCACGGATCGACTCGGCAGCCGTCGCGTCGCGATGGCCTGCAATGCCGCCGGCGCCGCGATCGTCGCGATCATCCCCGTGTTGCACTGGCTCGGCCAGCTCGACTTCGCTCGCCTGCTCGTCATCGTCGCGCTCGCCGGGGCCGCCCGCGGCCCCGGCGAGGCGGCACAGCACGCGATGCTCCCGTCGGTGATCGCGTACGTCGGCACCCCGACCGAACGCGCGACCGGACTGGCCGGCGCGGTCGAACGCGGCGCCAGCACGATCGGCGCCGCCGTCGCCGCCGTGCTCATCGGCCTGCTCGGTTCCGCCGGCGCACTGGTCATCGATGCGGCCTCGTTCGCCATCGCGCTCGGCGTACTCGCGGCGACGACACGAGGCATCGGCTCGCCCGAGTCGCGCACATCCGAGTCGGCGACGACCTACGTCGAGGATCTGCGCGAGGGATGGAGATTCATGCGGGACGACTTCGTCCTCATGGGCATCGGCGTCATGGTCGCGTTGACGAATCTCCTCGACCAGGCCTTCTCGAGTGTGCTGTTGCCCGTCTGGGCGCATGACAGCGGCCGCGGGGTAGCCGCCGTCGGACTCTTCGGCACCGTCTTCGGTGTCGCCGCCATCGCGGGATCGGTCGTCGCAGCGGCGTACGCGCAGAGACTGCCGCGCTACTGGACCTACCTGATCGCCTTCGCCGTCTGCGGAGCGCCCCGCTTCGTGGTCCTCGCCCTCGGCGTGCCGATGCCGGCCGTCCTCACGGTGGCAGTCGCGGCCGGCTTCGCCTCGGGCTTCCTCAACCCGATCCTCAGCGCGGTGCTCTTCGAGCGCATCCCGCAGGGGCTCATGGGTCGCGTGAGCGCCATGAACATCGCCATGTCGTGGTCGTTGCTTCCCCTCGGCGGCCTGCTCGGCGGCGTCCTGATCACCGCGACCGGGCTCACCCCCGCGCTCCTGCTCGTCGGCGCCGGCTACTTCTCGGCCACCATGCTCCCCGCGGTCCAACCCCGCTGGCGCGAGATCGACCGCGCCGAATCGGGATAGTCCACGACGTTCTAGGGGTAAATCAGCCGTTGAAGCACCCAGAACGTCGTGGACTATCGCCCTCAGGCGGTCGGGAAGGCACCGGCCACGTCGAGGAAGACGTCGTTGCCGGCCGGGTCGCCGATGCTGACCCGGACGCCGTCACCGGCGAAGGGCCGTACGACGATCCCCGCGGCGTCGGCGACCTCCGCGAACTCGGCGGCGCGATCGCCTAGTCCCAGCCAGACGAAATTGCCCTGCGCATCGGGGATCGTCCAACCCTGCTGACGCAGGCGCGCCACGATTCGCTCACGCTCGGCAACGATGGCAGCCACCCGGGAATCGAGTTCGGCGGTGCAGCCGAGGGCGGCGATCGCCGCGGACTGGGCGATCGTGGAGACACCGAAGGGCAGCGAACAGGCGCGGACGGCGGCAATCACCTCCGGGCGCGCGACGCAGTAGCCGACGCGCAGGCCGGCCAGGCCGAAGGCCTTCGCGAAGGTCCGCATCGTGATGACATTGGCGTGGGCGCGCACGAGCGCCACCCCGTCGACCGGATCGTCGCGACGCACGAACTCGCGGTAGGCCTCGTCCACCACGACGAGCACGCCGGACGGGATCCTCTCGATGACGCCGAGCACGTCGGCATGGCCCAGGGCCGGACCGGTCGGGTTGTTCGGCGTACACAGGACGACCGCGCGCGTCCTTGGCGTCACGGCGGCAACCATCGCGTCGAGATCATGCCGGCCGCCGTCGGCGAGCGGCACCGGCACACCCGTCGCGCCGGCGACGGTGATCGCGATCGGATAGGCCTCGAAGGAGCGCCAGGCGTGCACCACCTCGTCGCCGGGACCGCAGAAGGCCTGCAGCACGTGATAGAGCACGGCGACGGATCCAGTGCCGGCCGCGAGCCAGCCGGCGGGGACGTCGATGCTCTCGCCGAGGGCGGCGTACAGGTCCGCGCAGCCCATGTCGGGATAGCGATTGAGCTGCGTCGCCGCGGCGGCGACCGCGTCGAGGATCGGCTGCGGCGGCGGGTACGGGTTCTCGTTCGAACTGAGCTTGTAGGTCGTGACGCCGGGCCGAGGGGTGGCCGGCCGGCCCGCGACGTACGCCGGCAGGTCGGCGATGGCCGGCCTGGGCTGTGGGGTGGTGGTCATTCCTGCACGGTATGCCCCACCACCGGTCCCCGCCGATCGCCTCTAGGGTGGTGCCATGAGGTTCGTGCTCTGGCTGATCACCAATGCGCTCGCACTGCTGGTCGCCATCTGGCTCTTCAGCGGCATCACCCTGACCGCAAGCAGCACCACCGACCGCGTCGTACAGCTGCTGATCACCGGCGGCATCTTCGGCGCGATCAACTCGTTGGTGAAGCCGGTGGTCAACTTCCTCGCGCTGCCGGCGATCATCCTGAGCTTCGGGCTGATGCTGCTGGTGACCAACGCGCTGATGCTCTTCCTCACCAGCAAGATCGCGGCGACCCTCGACATGGGCTTCCACGTCGACGGTTTCTGGACTGCGGTGTGGGGCGGGCTGGTCATCTCGATCGCCGGCCTGATCATCGAGGGCATCCTCCCCGACCGCGAGGCCTCCCGCCGCCGCTGAGCCGTCGTACTCTCGGCGCGCGCTGACCCACCCTTCAGCGCGATCTCAGCCCAACGTGGCAGGCTGGGCGCGTGGGAAACACGGGAACATCCGCCGACAAGCCGCGCATCCTCATCGTGGAGGACGACCGGGCCGTCCGCGATTCGCTGCGTCGCTCGCTCGAGTTCAACGGCTACGAGGTGCAGATGGCGGCCGACGGCGCCGAGGCGCTGGCCGGCATCGGCTCGATCCGACCCGACGTCGTGGTGATGGACGTGATGATGCCGCGCCTCGACGGAATCGAGACCACCCGCGCCCTCCGCTCGGTCGGAAACACCGTCCCGATCCTCGTCCTCACCGCCCGTGACGCGGTCGGCGATCGCGTCGAAGGACTCGACGCCGGCGCGGACGACTACCTCACCAAGCCCTTCGCCCTGGACGAGCTGCTGGCCCGGCTGC
>JASLCW010000018.1 GCA_030151765.1 Marmoricola sp. | reverse complement strand
CGTCTGCGAGAAGACCTGCCGCATCACGGCGCACGCCATCGGCAGCACCATCATCGCGACCGCGATGCCGGCGCAGAAGGCGGAGGCGGTGTAGCGGCTGCGGTCCCAGACGGCGGCATTCGGATCGGCGCCGACCGAGAAGAAGGGCAGCCAGCCGAAGTGGCGCTGCAGGAAGACGGCCAGCTCACTCGCGTGCGGCATGACGAGCAGGAAGCCCCAGAGCCCGTAGACGATGCTGGGCACCGCCGCCATCAGGTCGACGAGGGAGACCAGCGTCGCCTTGAGCCGGTCGCCGGCGTACTCACTGATGTACAGCGCGGTCGCCAGCGCCAGCGGGAAGGCGAAGAACATCGCCACCGCGGCCACCTCGACCGTGCCGACCAGGACCGCGGCGATGCCGAGCTTGTCGGTGTCCGGCTGCCACTGCGTCGTGGTGAAGAAGCTGAAGCCGTAGTGACGCAACGTCGGGATCGACTGGTAGGCGAGGAAGAGGCCGATGCCGCCGGTGATCACCAGGACGCTCGCCCCAATGGCGCGCGACACCTGGGTGAACACCAGGTCCGAACCGGTCGCCCGGGTCGCCAG
Source organism: Marmoricola sp. (assembly GCA_030151765.1). Lineage (GTDB taxonomy): Bacteria > Actinomycetota > Actinomycetes > Propionibacteriales > Nocardioidaceae > Marmoricola. The sequence goes on along the minus strand of JASLCW010000018.1, from coordinate 2,516 downwards.
CGAGCGCGGGGTCGCGGTCGCCTCTCCGCGCGCAGCTTCGTCCAGCACTTGGGTGGTCAAAGGAGCAGCTTCCTCGTTGCGTGTCGTTGTCGATCTGCTGCCCGATCAGCAGGACTGCCACGAGAAAGGTGAAGGGGTCAAACGACCGTTGCGCGCGATTCAGGTGAATGGAGGCTGAACACCTCGCGGCTCAGACGGCCCAGGGACCCTCGGGCGCGCTGACCCGCGCCTCGTCGGCCTCCTGGTCGGTCAGCTGCACCTGGCTCTGCCGCTCCGCCTCGAGCCGGCGCAACCAGTGGTCGACCTCTTCGGCGACCCTGTCCTCGTCCCAGCCCAGCTCGCCGGCCATCAGGCGAGCGACGGGAAGGGCGGCGCTGAGGCCGCGGTCGAAGACCTCGATGGAGATGCGGGTACGCCGGGCGAGGACGTCGTCGAGGTGGCGAGCGCCCTCATGGGTGACGGCGTAGACGACCTCCGCGGACAGGTAGGCCTCGGCGCCCGGGATCGGCTCGGCGAGCTCGGGGCGCTGCTCCATGAGGTCGAGGACCTCGTCGACGAGCCCGCCGAAGCGGCCGAGCAGGTGATCGATCCGGCCCACCTCGAGCCCGGAGGCACGGGCCAGCCGGGCCCGCTGGTTGGTGCGGGCGGCGTACCGGGTGGCACCGACGAGGGGCACCCGGTCGGTGATCGAGGGGCCGGCGTCGTCGCGACGTACGGCGAGATCGACGGCATCGCGGGCCATCACCCGATAGGTGGTGAGCTTCCCGCCGGCGATCAGCACCAGGCCCGGCACCGGGTTGACCACGGTGTGCTCGCGGGAGATCTTCGTGGTCGCGGCCGCGGTGTCGCCGCGATCGCCGTCCTTGGGCACGGTCCCCTTGAGGAGGGGGCGCAGACCGGCGTAGACGCCCTCGACGTCATCGTGGTCGAGCGGCTCGCGCACGAGTGCGTTGACATGGCCGAGCAGGTAGTCGATGTCGGCACGCGAGGCAGCCGGGTGCGCGAGGTCGTAGCTCCACGGGGTGTCGGTGGTGCCGATGATCCAGTGCTCGCCCCACGGGATCACGAAGAGCACGCTCTTCTCCGTGCGCGCGATGATCCCGCACTCGGAGCGGATCCGGTCGCGCGGGACGACCAGGTGCACGCCCTTGCTGGCCTCGACGTCGAGACCGCCGTGGCCGGCCAGCCGCTCGATCTCGTCCGTCCACACGCCCGCCGCGTTGATGACCGTGCGGGCACGCATCTCGTGGTCGACGCCGTTCTCCAGATCGCGCACGCGTACGCCGACCACCCGATCGCCCTCACGGAGGAAGTCGGTGACCTTGGTGCGCGTCGCCACGTGCGCGCCGTACGACGCCGCCGTACGGGCGAGGGTCATCACCAGCCGGGCGTCGTCGACCTGGCAGTCGTAGTACTGGATGGCGCCGTGCAATTCCTCGCTGCGCAGGTCGGGGGCGAGCCGGCGCAACTGCTTGCGGAAGAGGTGCTTGTGCTTGGGCACGCCCATGTCGTACTTGCCGGTCATCGCCAGGCCGTCGTAGAGGACCAGCCCGGCGCCGACGTACGGACGCTCCCACGCCTTGTGCAGCGGATAGAGGAAGGGCACCGGTCGCACCAGGTGGGGTGCCAGCCGGGTGAGCAGCAGGCCGCGCTCCTCCAGCGCCTCGCGCACCAGCGAGAAGTCGAACATCTCCAGGTAGCGCAGCCCACCGTGGACCAGCTTGCTGCTGCGGCTGCTGGTGCCGCTGGCGAGATCGCGCTGCTCGATCAGCCCGACGGTGAGGCCGCGGGTGACCGCGTCCAGTGCCGCTCCCGCGCCCACGACGCCGGCCCCGACGACCAGGACGTCGAGTTGCTTCTCGGGATCCGTGCTCGCCATCGCCTCGATGGCATGGGCACGGGCCTCGGGGCTGAGGCGGACGCTGACGACCATTACTGGACGACGACCTCGATGCGCTGGAATTCCTTGAGTTCGGTGTAGCCGGTGGTCGCCATCGCGCGGCGAAGGGCACCGACGAGGTTCATGGTGCCGTCGGCGACGTGCGAGGGGCCGAAGAGCACCTCCTCGAGGGTTCCGACCGCACCGAGGTGCATCCGCTCGCCGCGGGGCAGCTCGGCGTGGTGTGCCTCGGCGCCCCAGTGGACACCACGGCCGGGAGCATCCGTGGCCCGGGCGAAGGGCGAGCCGATCATCACCGCGTCGGCACCGCAGGCGACCGCCTTGGCGATGTCGCCGCTGCGGCCGATCGAACCGTCGGCGATGACGTGGACATAGCGGCCGCCGGACTCGTCCAGGTAGTCGCGACGGGCGGCCGCGACATCGGCCACCGCGCTGGCCATCGGCACGGCAACGCCCAGGACCGTGCGGGTCGTGTGCGCGGCGCCGCCGCCGAAGCCCACGAGTACGCCGGCCGCACCGGTGCGCATCAGGTGGAGCGCGGCCTGGTAGGTGGCGCAGCCGCCGACGATCACCGGGACGTCGAGCTCGTAGATGAACTCCTTGAGGTTCAGCGGCT
>JASLCW010000142.1 GCA_030151765.1 Marmoricola sp. | reverse complement strand
TGCTGATCTTCAGCCACCACACCAGCGGCACCATGTCGAACCCGCTGATCCTCACCAGCCTCGACCTGGACCTGTCGCCGCGCGTGCTCGGAGGCGATGTCGTCAAGCTGCTGCTGGCCAGCCCGCAGGTGGTCGCCTGGTTCAACGGTCACACGCACGAGAACCAGATCTGGTCGCACGCGCGCACCGACGGGAGCGGCGGCTTCTGGGAGGTCAACACCGCCTCTCACATCGACTTCCCGCAGCAGAGCCGGCTGGTCGAGATTGCCGACAACAAGGACGGCACCATCTCCATCTTCACCACGATGCTCGACCACGCGGCACCCGCGTCGTACGGCGGCAACACGAACGACCCGCTCGCGCTCGCCGCACTCTCCCGGGAGCTGTCCGCGAACGACTTCCAGCTCGACCTCCCCGGTCTGGCCGGCAGGATGGAGGACCGCAACACCGAGCTGGTGCTGCCCGCTCCCCCGGTCCTGCGCACTGCCGCCGCACCCGCGGTGACCCCCGAGGTTGCGCCTCCTGCGGCAACGAGCCCGCTGGTGGCCTCGTCCGTCAAGGCGCCGGCCGCTGCCCCGGCGAAGGCGAAGACCAAACCGGCCGCCAGCCACAAGACGAAGCACCGCAAGAAGAAGTCGAAGCGACGCAAGCAGCGCCAGCACTGACGCGGAAAGGGCCGGTGTTTACGCGCAATCCCTATCCCGGAGGGGCTGCGCTGCGCCTTACCTTTCGTGCATGCGACCCCGCTTCGTCCTCGTCGGCCTCCTGCTCGTCTCGACGCCCCTCCTGACCTCCTGCGGGAGCGGCACGCAGTCGTCGAAGGCGGCACCCACGCCGGCGACCTCGTCGCCATCGACCGCGGGATCGTCCTCAGCGGTCGCGAACTTCGCCGACTGCTCGGCAATCCCGGCAGCCGACATGGCGCCGGCCCTGGGGAAGGGCACGGCCACGGCGACCGTTCCCCCGGCCAGTCACTCCTGCACCTACGCGCTGGATGATCCGCGGCTGCCCTCGGTGAGCATCGAACAGTTCACGGTGGCCGACTTCGCCGACGGCTGGGAGGGCGCCAAGGCGAAGATCGCCACCACGGTCGCCGGCGCCGTCAAGGGCACCCCCGCGGCCGTGCCCGGGGTCGGCGACGACGCCGAGGTCGTCTCCGGGCCGAGCGACTCGACCGTGGTCCCCGATGCGATCGGCCTCGTCAAGGTCGGCGACACCATCGTCCGCGTGTCCGTCCTGGACTTCTCGGGCCTCACCCCGGCCCAGGTCGCTGCCGTCACCACGAAGGTGCTGCGGGTGGTCGCGGAGCACGCCTGAGCGTCAGGCTTCCACCCGGCGGGCCGACCGCCAGCCACTCTTCAGACGGCGAGACCCCACGCAAATGCATCCTCAGCCCGCCGAGACCCCAGACAAATGCATCTTGGTCAGCGCAAAAATGCATTCTTGTGGGGTCTCGAGCGATTGAGGATGCATTCCTTTGGGGTTTCGATCACTCCGCGGCGGCGAGCTGACCGCAGGCGGCGTCGATGTCCGCACCCCGCGTGTCGCGCAGGGTCGTGGCGATCCCCGCCGCGTTGAGGCGACGTACGAACTCGTCCATGTCGCGATCGAAGGATCGGGTGAACTGCGAGCCGGGGACCTCATTGAGCGGGATCGGGTTGGCGTGGACCCAACTGGTGCCGCGACCGCTGCCGGACAGCACCTCGGCAAGCAGGTCCGCACGCCACGCCTGGTCGTTGATGCCACGCATGAGCGCGTACTCGATGGAGACGCGACGACCGGTCTTCTCGAAGTACTCGTACGCCGCGTCGACGGTCTCCGCGACCGAGAAGCGGGTGTTGATGGGCACGAGCTCGTTGCGCAGCTCGTCGTCCGGGGCGTGCAAGGACAGCGCAAGTGTGACCGGGATGCCTTCGTCGGCGAGCTGTCTGATGCGTGGCACCAGGCCGACGGTCGAGACCGTCACGTGTCGCGCCGACAGACCGAGCCCGGCCGGAGCAGGATCCGTCAGCCGGCGTACCGCGCCCACAACGGCCTTGTAGTTGGCCAGTGGCTCCCCCATACCCATGAAGACCACGTTGGACAGGCGACCGGGGCCACCGGCCACCTCGCCCTGAGCCATGGCACGGGCGCCGACGACGACTTGGTGCACGATCTCGGCCGTCGACATGTTCCGCTGCAAGCCACCCGCGCCGGTGGCGCAGAAGGGGCAGGCCATGCCGCAACCGGCCTGGGACGAGATGCAAATCGTGGCGCGGTCGGAGTAGCGCATCAACACCGACTCGACGAGCGACCCGTCGAAGAGCTTCCACAGCGTCTTGATCGTGGCGCCCTTGTCCGCAGTCTGCTCGCGGATCGCCGTCATAAGGTCGGGCAGGAGCGCGGCGACAAGCTCATCGCGCTGCGCCGCCGGCAGGTCGGTCATGTCGGCAGGGTCATGGACGAGCCGGCCGAAATAGTGCATCGACAGTTGCCGGGCGCGGAAGCCGGGCAGGCCGAGCTCCTCGGCGAGCACCTTCCGTTCACCGGGATCGAGGTCGGCGAGGTGACGCGGCGGCTTGCCGCGCCCCTTCGGGGCCTCGAAGACCAGTGGAAGACTCTTGGTCACATCCCCTGCCCCTGCACCGCGCCGGCGGGGTTCGCGAACTTGCTGCCGTAGATCAGCGGCTGGCCACCGGTCTGCACCGGGATGCCGTCGACCGCGGAGCCGTATTCCGGCGTGTACGTCTTGCTGTGGCGGAACTTGTCGATGAACTGCTGGATCCGCGGGTCCGTCGGGCTGTCGACCTTGAGCTGGTAGCCCCACGAGCTGACCACGATCGGGGACGGCAGCGAGCCGTCGGCCCAGGGAGACAGGTCCATGAAGCGGTTCTCGTTGGTGCCACCCTCGTCGATCATCGACTGCTTGCCGACCAGGTCCTGCAGCTGCTTGACCTGCGCTGCCGGCAGGTTGGGCCGGTAGGTGATCCACACGGCACCGTGCTCGAGGTCGTGCACGGCGCGCTCGGTGGGCACCGGCTGGTCGTAGACGCCGGCATTCATCCAGACCCCGTTGTGGGGACCGCCGACCGGCGGGAGTACGGCGTACTTCACGGGGCCGGTGACGTGGTCGTGATTGAGCGTGCCGGAGTCGGCGGTACCAGGAGCCGGGTAGCCCTTGGTGTCGTAGGCGACGACGCCCTCGATGCCGGTCGTGTTGGGCACGGTGGCGGGCTTGGTCTGCACGGTGGTCTGGCCGGTCGTCACGGCGGCGGGCAGGATCTGCTTGCCGGCGACGGCCTCCTTCTTGTTGTTGTTCTTCATCACGCCGTAGACCACGCCGCCGATGAGTACGACGAGGACGACACCGAGCACACTGCTGCCGATGATCATCCGGCGGCGCTCAGCCGCCTGCTGGTCCTTACGGATCTGGTCGAGACGAGCCTGCCGTGCGCTGGCTGCTTCCTTCTTCTTGGCCACCGGCA
>JASLCW010000438.1 GCA_030151765.1 Marmoricola sp. | reverse complement strand
TGGCCACGGCGTACGCGATGTTCTTGCTGAGCGCGGTGACCTTCTCGACCTTGACGCCGGCACCGAGCTCCACCTCGTAGCGGGTCACGGTCGGGCCACGGGTGTAGCCGGTGACCTGGGCGTCGATGCCGAATTCCTCGAAGACCTGGGTGAGCCGGCCGACGACGTCGTCGGAGGCCTTGGAGCGCGCCTTGTGGGGGCTGCCCTCCTTGAGCACCGTGCTGTCCGGCAGCGTGTAGGTGACATCGCCGGAGAGGGCCAGCTGCTCCACCCGGGCGGGCAGCTGGGCGTGCGGCGGCGGTTCCAGGTCGCCATCGGCATTGCGCGCCGGTGCGGCCGCCTCCTTCAGGTCGGCGAGCCTCGTCGGGACCGTGGGCTCGTCCTCGAGGATGCTCAGCGAACCGCCGTCGTCGGAATCGACCGGATCCGCCTCGACGTCGTAGATCTCCTCCTCGGCCTGCTTGCGCCGGCGCTTGCGGGTGGCCTTGTCCTCGACCACGGGCGAGTCGTACGCCGGCGAGCCCATGTCGGGGTCGAAGTCGCCATCGGAGACGGCGGCCTCCTCCGCGGGCCGGTGGTGGCCGGTGAGGCGGTCGGCAAGATCGCGCAGTCGCGTCGGCACCTGGTGGACCGGCGTGGCGGTGATCACCAGCACCCCGAAGAAGGCGGTCAGCGCCAACAGCGGGACCACCACGAAGTGCGACTTGAGCAGGTCGGTCAGCAGTTCCGCGACGACGAAGCCGAGCGCACCGCCCGCCTGCTGCAGCGGCTCGGTGTTGCCCGAGACCGGGCGCGGCGAGCCGTTAGAGATGTGGATGATGCCGAGGATGCCGAAGAGCAGCGCGGTCCAGCCGATCACCTGACGGCCCATCGGGCCGTTGGCCTCGGGATCGCGCAGGTTGCGCCAGGCGATGACGCAGAGCAGCAGCGGCACGAACCAGGCCATCAGGCCGACCGAACCGGCCACGACCGCACGCACGGCTGCCGGCACCGCCCCGGGGAGCTGCCACCAGACGGCGGCCGCGACCACGACCGCCAGCGCGATCAGGAAGAGCCCGGCCCCGTCGCGGCGGTGCTCCGGTTCGAGATCGCGGGCGCCCTGGCCGACCTTACGTACGCCGGCGCCCAGCACGTGGGCGCCACCGAGCCAGACTCCGGCGGCACCGCGTCCGAGCGCGCCGAAGCCGCGGGAGACGGGTCCCGGCCCGCTGCGCACGGCGCGGGGTGCGGGACGCGTGCTCCGTCCACGGGTGGACTTCTTGCTCTTGTTGCCCGACGTACGGCCTCGCGACGACGGTCGCCCCTTCGCCGATTTCGACCCGTTACGACTCGAACCGGTTCGGGATGCACCCGTGCTACGCGACGCCGTCGGGGAAGACGTACGGGTCGCCATGGTCCCGAATCTACTCAACAACCCCTCCCGTCCCACGCGTCACACGCCGGGAAGCGCATCGGCACCGGGATCGTCACAATGGACCCGTGAAGCGAGAGCCGGTGGGCCGCGTCCCCGAACGCGCGTTGCTCGAGGCCTTCCTGGCGGGTGCCGAAGCCACCCCGGGAGGCACCGAGGCCGCGGACCTGCTCGTCCTCGCCGGCGAGCCCGGCATCGGCAAGACCTCACTCTGGGAGGCGGCGCTCGAGCACGCCGCCGGCCGGGGCTACCTGGTCCTCGCCTCGCGCGCGACCGAGGCGGACGCCCGGCTGCCCTTCGCCGGCCTGGTCGACCTCGTCGAGGCGATCGAGGCCGCCGATGCCGACGCGATCGCGGCCCTGCCCGAGCCCCAGCGGATCGCGATCGAGGTCGCCCTGCGCCGCCGCGACCCGCTGACCTGGACCCCGGAGAACCTCACCTTCGCGATGGCCCTGTTGAGCCTGATCCGCGCGCGCGGCGAAAGACCGGTCCTGCTCGCGATCGACGACCTGCAGTGGCTCGATCCGGCGAGCGCCGACTGCCTGGCGCACGTCGTACGCCGGCTGCCGGCGGGGACGAGGATGCTCGTCGCCCGGCGTGCCGGGCCGGCGGGCACCCTCGAGCGCGCCGCCGCGCGCGACCGGGTACGCCGTCTCGACCTCGATCCGCTCCCCGACGAGGACATGCGCACGCTGCTCGCTCGGGCGGAGGCACCGACCGGCGTGGTGGACCGGGCGGTCGAGTCCGCCCAGGGCAATCCCCTCTTCGCGCTCGAGTTGACCCGCCTGCTGCGCACCTCCGGGCCCCTGCCGGCGGCCGACGTACCTCTTCCCGACTCGGCGGCGGATGTCTTCGCCCCGCGCATCGCCGATCTCGCGCCACCGACCCGGCGACTGCTGCTCGCGCTCGCCCTCTCCGGGGAGATGTCCCGCGACGAACTCGACGCGATCGCCGGCGCCGAGGAACAGGCCATCGCCCAGGACCTGGGACTCCTGCGCTCCGACACTCGCAGGATCAGTCCCGCCCACCCGCTGCTCGGTGCCGCGGCACGGGAGGCGGCCACCCCGGCCGAACGGCGCGCGGCCCACCTGCTGCTGGCCTCCTGCATGCGCGACGCGTTGATCCGGCTCAAGCACCAGGCGCTGGCCAGGGAGGGGGTCGACGAGGACCTGTCCGCGAGCCTCGCCGCCGCGGCCGCCTCGGCCGCCGCGAGCGGCGCCGTGACCGATGCGCTCACCCTGGCCGAGGATGCGCTGCGCCTCACCGCACCCGACGGCCCGCACGTCGCCGACCGGACCCTCCAGCTGGCGCGGCTCCGACTCAGCGCCGGAGAGCACGGGCTCGCGATCACGCAGATGCAGGACGCCCTCGAATGGCTCCCCAGCGCCACCGACCGAGCCCGGGCGCATCTGCTGCTGGCCGAAGCGAGCCCGGTGCCCGAGGACTTCGCGCACATCGCGCTGGCGCTCGCCGAGGACGACAGCGACCAGATCCGCGCGGTGGCCCTGAGCCGCCGGGCGACGCTGAACATCGTCGGAAATGCCGAGAGCCCCGGCCCCGCGGCGGAGACCGCCCGGATCGGCCTGGAAGCGGCCCGGCGGGCCGGCGACGCCGCCAGCGAACGCCGGGCGATCGCCGTACTCGCGTGGGCCGATGTCTTCCTCGGGCGGCCCGTCGACGTACCCGAGTGCGGCTCACCCGAACTGGGCAACCACGACGAATTCCCGGAGCGTCCGGCCGCGGTCCGCCTGGCCGCGCGCGGCCACCTGGCCGAGGCCGAGGAGAGCTTCACCCGGCTGCGCGGCCTCGCCACCGACAGCGGCCAGTCGATCTCGATGCTGATCTTCGCCGCCCACCTCTTCGAACTCGCCATCCGCCGCGGCGACATCCCCGGCGCGCGCGGCTGGCTGCGCGAGTTCCCCGAACTGCGCGGCTCCGTCGAGCCGTCCCGCATCCGGCGTCGCTTCCTCGGTGACATCGCCGCGAACTCCGGCGACGCCGAGACCGCCGTACGTCTGGGCAGCGCGACGCTCACCGACCCCGACAACCAGGGCTGGGATGCCGTGGCGGCCCGGCGGATCATCGGACTCGGGCATCTGCGGGCCGGCCGCTACGACGACGCCGCCGATCAGCTCCTCGCGGTGTGGGAACACTGCGCACGCGAGGGGATCGACGAGCCCGGGCTCTTCCCGATCGCGGGCGATCTCGTCGATGCACTGACCCAGCGGGGACGGACGGACGAGGCCGTCGCCGTCATCGAGCGGCTCGACGCGCTCGCCCTCGCCCAGGACCACCCGTGGGCGACCATCACCGTCGACCGGTGCCGGGCGCTCATCGCACTCGCCGCGGAGTACCAGCAGGATCACGTCGACCGGCTCGAGAAGTGCGCGGCGCAGTATCGCGAGCTCGGCCTCGACTTCGATGCCGCCCGCACCCTGCTCGGCTGCGGCCAGCGGCAGCGCCGTGCGGATCGTCGGGCGGCCGCACGCACGACACTGAACGACGCGGCCGGGCTCTTCTCGGTGCTGGGCTGCACCGGCTGGGCCGAGGCGGCCACCGAGGAGGCCGCCGCGATCAGCGGCCGCCGCAACCACGACGGCGACCTGACGCCGTCGCAGCAGCGGGTCGCCGAGCTCGCCGCCGCCGGCCACTCCAACCGGCAGATCGCCCAGGAACTCTTCCTGAGCGTGCACACCGTCGAGGCCCACCTCTCCCGCGCGTACGCCAAGCTCGGCATCCGCTCGCGGGCGCAGCTGGTCCACCACCTGGGTGGGCCTAGTCAATAACCGTGCTCATTGAGCACGAGCGTTGTGGACGCACTCGCAAGGCATCAGAGTTCCTGTCCGTGTCCGGATTTCGTCGTGCCCTCGCGAGTGTTCTCGTCCTCGCCCTCGCCCCGTTCGTGATCGGCCTCGCTCCTGCTCAGGCCGCGGCGAAGCGACCCGTCGTCACCACGCTCTCGCTGCACACCGCGACGACGGCGGGCAAGGTCGGCATCGTGGTGCGGGGTCGCGGCTTCACCAAGGTCCGCTCGGTCAGGTTCGGCACCACCCGGGCGCGGTTCACGGTGGTCAGCGCCAAGAAGCTGAAGGTGACGGTGCCGGCGCACCCGGCCGGGACCGTGCACGTGGTGGTGACCACCCGCGCCGGGCACTCGAAGGCCCGCAAGGCCGACCGGTTCACCTATGTCCGGCCCGCGGCGAAATCCCCCGACCTGAGCTCGTGGTCCGACCACCGGATGCCGCTCCCGGCGAATGCCGATCCCACCAAGCAGTCCGCGAGCATCACCAAGGTCTCCTGCGCCTCGAAGCATCTGTGCGCGGCCATCGGCTACTACCGGACCGGCGGCAGCAACCACGACATGGCCTCCCTCTACGCCGACGGGTTGTGGACCAGCTTCGACCCGGAGCCGGCCGGCGCACAGGGCCTCGGCATCGATGACGTCTCCTGCGCGGGAACGACCTGCGTGATCGCCGGCTCGGTGCTGCTGGGCGGGCACTGGGAGACCTTCTTCGACGTACGCGGCAATGGCACCTGGACCTTCACGGTCGCACCGCATCCCGCGGACGAGCCCGACCTGGCGACCCAGTACACGGAGTTCTCGTCGATCTCCTGCTATGCCACCGCGTCGTGCGTGGCGACCGGCTACTACCTCACCGCGAGCAGTTCCACCGCGGGCGCGACCTGGCGACTGGACGGATCGACCTGGACCGCGGCCACCTTGCCGATGCCCGGGCAGCCGGGAGTGGTCGAGGACGACGTCGTACCCACCCAGATCGCCTGCACGTCGAGTGCGCGCTGCGTCCTGGGAGGCGACTACTCCGCCGATGGCGAGGGTACGGGCATGATCGCCCACCTGTCCGGTTCCACCTGGACGACCGTCACGGCGCCGCTCCCCACCGCGGGCTCGGGCATCCACTTCAACGCCGCTGCGTGCGGCGCCGACGGCACCTGCCTGGTGGTCGGCCAGTACAGCGACGGCAGCAATCACCAGCAGGGACTGATCGAGAAGTGGTCCGGCGCCTGGACCTCGGTCAAGGCGCCGGTGCCGACCGAACCGGGAGCCGATCCGTCGGCCGTGCTCGAGTCGGCCTCCTGCACCGTCGGCGCCATCTGCGTGGTCGGTGGTTCGTACCGCGATGCGTCGTGGACCCAGCACGCACTCGCCGAGCGCTACAGCGGCGGTACGTGGGTGGCCGCCACTCCCGCCATGCCCGGCGATGCCGACGGGGCGCTGTCGGCCTTCCACGGCGTTTCCTGCCTGCGCGGCGCCTGCGCCGCCGTCGGCGAGTACGAGGACAACGCACAGAATCAGGCGCCGGCGATCTCCACCACCACCGGGACCCTGTCGAGCTGGGTGCCCCGCAAGCCGGCACTGCCGGCCGACGCGAAGCCCGGCGCAGCGACGCTGCTGTCGGTGTCCTGCTCCCCCGATGCCTTCTGCATGGCTGTCGGCTACTACACGGCGACGCCGAATGCGCCCACTGCTCCGCTGACCAGCCACACCTGATTCAGGAGAGCCTCCGCATGATGGTGATTCCGTCCCTGACCCAGACGACCTGATAGCGACCGCCACCGTGTGTGTCCGCGAACCACTTCGGTAGCTGCTCCGCGGGCGGCGGACTCCAGCCGGTGGCCTCGTCGACCACGACATACTCCGGTCGTACGTCGGGCACCCCGATCCAATAGACGGTGTCCCTCCCGGCGAGGTGCGAGATCAGGCCGAGGTCGGAGGAGACGGTGACGCCCGCCGGGATCGCTCTCTGGGCGGCACGCAGGGCCGCGCGATGGGTGGTGTCCGCCCAGGTCGCGCGATCCTTGATCTGCCAGAAGGGCGAGTGCGCGACCGACCATGCGGTCGCGAGGCCGAGCAGCACCACGAGGGCGGCGCTCAGCAGGCGGCGCGACCGATGCCGCGCCAGGGTGTCGACCAGGGCCAGGAAGAGGATCGGCATCAGGACGGCGTCGTAGTGCCAGCCTGTCGCCCAGTAGGCCGGATTGGCCGAGCCCAGGCGCCAGGCCAGGGTCGGCACGGCAACCAGGGCCAGGGGCGACA
>JASLCW010000433.1 GCA_030151765.1 Marmoricola sp. | reverse complement strand
TCGAGGATCCACTGGGCGACGTTGTCGAGGAAGTACCGGTCGTGGGTGACCGCGAGGACGGCACCCGGGTACGACGCGAGGTGGCCCTCGAGCCACTGCACCGACTCCGCGTCCAGGTGGTTGGTGGGCTCGTCGAGGAGCAGCAAGTCGGGCTGCTGGAGGAGCAGCTTGCACAGCGCCACCCGGCGGCGCTCACCACCGGACAGGTTGTCGACCAGCGAATCCGAAGGCGGGCAACGCAGCGCGTCCATCGCCTGCTCGAGCCGGCTGTCGACGTCCCAGGCGTTGGTGTTGTCGAGGAAGGTCTGCAGCTCACCCGTCTCGGCCATGAGGGCGTCCTGGTCGGCGTCGGGCTCGCCCATCTCCATGTAGGCCTCTTCGAGGCGCTTCATCTTCGTCTTGATGTCGCCGACGGCCTCTTCGACGTTTTCCAGGACCGTCTTGCCCTCGGTCAGCGGCGGCTCCTGCTGGAGCATGCCGACCGTCGCCTCGGGGTCGAGGATCGCGTCGCCGTTGTTGGCCTTCTCCAGGCCGGCCATGATCTTGAGCAGTGTCGACTTGCCCGTGCCGTTGGGGCCGACGACGCCGATCTTGGCGCCGTGCAGGAAGGACAGGGTGACATTGTCGAGGACAACCTTGTCGCCATGCGCCTTGCGGACATTTCGAAGCGTGAACACGTACTCGGCCATGGAACCGAAGCCTACGGTCGACCCGGCCGCGACCGCGCGCCAGGGGGCCGGTCACCTCAGGCCGCCGCCACCATCGGCTCCGCTTCCTCGTTCCCGGAGTCATCAGCCACCGGCGCGGCGCCCCCGGTGGCGGTGGCTGCACTGGGCTGGTCGGACTTCGGATTGCGGGCGAAACGGCTCACGCCGAGTCGCAGATCATGCCCGATGAAGGCGGCCTCCACCTTCATGCTCGTCACCGCGATGCCGGCGCCGTTGGTCCAGGTCTCGGCACGCTGCCGCCCGGTGACGATCACCGGATCACCGCGCCTGAGCGAGTCGGCGCAGTTCTCCGCGAGCTGGCGCCAGGCAGTGACGTCGTACCACTGGGTGTCGCCGTTGACCCATTGCTCGGTCTTGCGGTCGAAGTGCCGCGGGGTGCAGGCGACCCGGAGGTCGGCGACGGGCACACCGCCGGCGTCGCGGATCCTCACGTCATCGCCGAGCCAGCCGGTGAGCGTGATCTGGGTGTCGTTCATGAGTCCTCCTTGCTCGGGCGCCGTCGGCGGCGCCGAACACAGACTGCTCAGCGACACGCTTCGCCGCACCGGGCGGGAGGACCGCCTGTGGACAACTCCCCCGTACGACGCCCTGTGGACGCGCAAGGGACATTTCGAGGCGTCAGCCTTGTGCGCGCACGATCCCCTCGCGCGCAGCGCGATAGGCGTCCAGCTCGGCGGCGATCGGGGTGATCACCAGTTCCCCGATCAGGTCGTCGACCGCACCCCGCAGCCTGGTCTCGATGCGGGCGGCGCGGCGGCGGGCACTGCGGCGCACCAGGGTCCGCGTCAGCAGCGCCAGGAGGATCCCCAGGACCACCCCGGCGGCGAGCATGATCGTCGGCACCGCGACGCCACCGACCTTCGGCGGTTCGGGCGAGGTCGTGTGCAGGAAGTCGAGCACCGCGAGCGTGGCCAGCCAGCCACCGCCGCCGATCGCGACGAGCAGCAGCAGCCACTGGAGCAGGCGCACACCACGGCACCAGGCCGGCACCCCGCTCCGCACGCTCACATGCGCCACGGCCTCGCCGAGGCGGGCGTCGAGCTCGTCGACACGACTCACCGAGGCCCGGCGCACCGCGCTGGTCCACGGCCGGGTCAGGCCGGAGGCGACGGAATCGGCGAGCTCCCGGACCTGGCCGTCCACACGTGCCAGCACCATCTCGTCGGCACCGCTGCGCCCGCGTACCGCGCCCAGGTCGAGACCGCTCAGGTCCACGCCCTCGAGGGGATCGCGGCGCAACCGCCACATCCAGGCGGTCACCGGCCAGCCGGTCGCCCGGCGAGCCCGGACCAGCGTCGAGTCGTGCACCGCCTCGACCACGGCCTGGATCCCGGCCGCATCGCCGACGGCGTCGACCAGCCGGGACCTCTCGGCATCCCCGAAGTCCGGCACCGGCGCAGTGCCGCTGGCGGCGGCGAGGTCGGCAGCCGCGGTCGTGACATCGGCCGCGATCCGGGTCCGCGCCACAGCCTTGCGAGCCACCCTCTCCATGATCGTGCGGCGCAGGTCGGCGACGCCCTCGCCCGTGGTCGCCGACATCGGCAGCAGCGGGACATCGCGCAGGCCGTCGGCGTCGAGCAGCCGGCGGACGTCGGCGAGCACGCTCGGGCGACGGTCGATGGCGACCTCGTCGATGTGATTGAGCACCACGAGCATCGTCTCGGAATTGGCCGCCAGCGGACGCAGGAAACGATCGTGGATCGCGGCGTCGGCGTACTTCTGCGGGTCGAGCACCCACACCAGCAGGTCGGCCAACCCCACGAGCCGGTCGACCTCGAGGTGGTGACTCAGCTCCGTCGAGTCGTGGTCGGGCAGGTCGAGCAGCACCAGTCCGGAGAGCTCATCGCCCTCCCCCGTCGGGTCCAGCATCGAGTCCCGCATCACCTGGTGGCGCATCGGGATACCGAGCCATTCGAGCACCTCGGCGGCACCCTGGACGCCCCAGACGCAGGCGGTGGCCCACGACGTCGTCGGCCGGCGTACGCCGACTGCGGCCAGGTCGAGCCCCGACAGCGCGTTGAAGGTCGAGGACTTGCCCGATCCCGTCGCACCGGCCAGCGCGACGACGGTGTGGTCCGCGGAGAGCCGCAGTCGCGAGGCCGCCCGGTCCGCGACGGTCAGGGCCCGGTCGACATCGGCATCGGGCACCCGTCCGCGAGCCGCCTCGGCAGCCGCGCTGAGACCGGCCACCCGGACGTCGATGTCCGAATCCCCCGGGCGTCCCAACAGCTTCCGCGCGCCGTCCAGCAAGCCCGTCAAAGCGCACCCTCTTCCGTGTAGCGCAGATCGTCGATCCGCCGCGCCAGGCCGCGGATCTCCTCGCCGGCACCCGGTACGACGGCGAGCTCGTCGAGCAGGCCGAGATAGCGGCGTCGCTCCGCATCCAGCAGTACGGCGACCCGGCGGCGCAGGTCCTTGCGCGCGCGGTCGGCGAGCCGGCGTACCGCCTGGTCGCCGAAGACGGCCTCCAGCAGACGCTGTCCCACGACCGCACTTCCTCCCGCGATTCCGATCTCGGCACCCGTGACCCCGCCCGTCGACGCGAAGACGACGACCATGAGCGCCACGGCCAGGCCGTTCACACCGTAGGCGAGAATCTTCGCGCCCGTGCGCTTGTTGGCACCTTCGGCGCGGACCAGGTCGATCACCCCGCGCTGCCAGTCGCGCACCATCTCCTCCGCGCTGGCATTCATCGTGCGCGAGGCGCGCGACAGGTCGGTCGGGGCGAGCTCCAGGAGCGCGCGACCGGACGGCGTCTCGCGCCAGGCCTTCTCGGCGGTCTCGGCGGCCACCTCGGCGTGCTCGACGACCAGGCTCTGCAGCCCGGACTCGACCGCGACCGTGACCTTCTGCGCCGCACCGCCCTCGCCACGCAGGGCGCGGCCGAGTCGATCGCGCGCCCAGCTCACCCGTGACTCGAGACTCTTGAGCAGCTCACCGCCGCCGACGAATTCCTGCCAGCAGGCGAGCACCTCGCCGCGCAGCAGCGAGCCGTCGGCACTGGCCAGGTCGATCCGTTCCACGGCCCTCTCGTACGCCGCCTCGGCGTCCGCGCGAAGTCCGGCCACCACCTGCTGCTGCTCGTCGACCGCGTCGGCCACCGTGTAGCAGCGGCGCGCGATGGTGCGGATGGCGCCGCCCAGTGTCTGTCGGATGATCGTCGAACGAGCGTCGGTGTCGGCGGCCAGCAATTCCAGCCAGTCCTGGATCTGGGCGACCGACGAGGCCGGCAGCAGGCCGTCGTCGTCCAGGCCCACACCGTGCTCGAACTCGGGCACGGTGAACAGCGGGGAGTCGCGGAGTCCGCGGGCATGCAGCATGCGGGTCAGGTGAGCGGCCACCTCGGGCACCGCGCGCGGCGCCGTACGGTCGAGAACGATGGCGACCGCGGCGGAGCGTTCCGCCGCCCTGTTGAGGTAGTCCCACGGAACCTGGTCGGCATAACGCGCGGCCGAGGTGACGAAGAGCCACATGTCGGCGGCGCCCAGCAACTGCGCGGCCAGCTCGCGATTGCGCTGCTCGACCGAGTCGACGTCGGGCGCGTCCAGGATCGCCAGGCCCTCGGGCACCCGGTCGCTCGCGACCAGTTGCACGGCACCGGGATCGGCCGAGGCGCGATCGGTCCGCTTGAAGTCGGGAAGGATCCGCGCCTCCTCGAACCACGGCGCGTCGGCCGGGTTGTGCACCAGGACCGGCGAGCGGGTCGTCGGCCGGAGTACGCCGGACTCGGTGACGACCTCGCCCACGATGGAGTTCACCAGCGTGGACTTGCCCGCGCCGGTCGAGCCGCCGACCACCGCGAGCAGGGGTGCATCGATCTGGATCAGCCGGGGCAGCACGTAGTCCTCGAGCTGCGAGACCATCTCGGCCCGCAGGGCCCGGACCTCGTCGATCTCGGGGAGTTCGAGCGGCAGACCGGCCGCGTTCAGCGCGCTGTGCAGACGCACCAAGGTGTTGACCATCGGTGCCGAGGGATTGGAGGTCACCGCAGGACCTCCGAGCCGGCGCCGTTCTCGGCGTCACGCGCGGCCGGCACCCGGGCGTCGTGCGAGCGTGGTGGGGCGACCATCTCCTGCCGCAGTGCGGTGAGCGCCTCGACGTGTGCCTGGCCCAGCTCACCGAAGCCTCTCGGCGGCGTACCCCGGAGGTAGCGGTGGTGGAGGTAGGCGAGCTCGATCGCCTCGCGCTGATAGGTCCGTACGACGCTCTCCGCGGCGGTTCCACCCGTACGACGCGCATGCCGGCGCCAGGCCCGGCGGGCCGGGATGCTGACCAGCCACGGGATGTGCGCGGGCTCGATGTAGCCGCGCCGGGCGCAGTCGCTGAGCGCGGCGGTCAGCAGCGGCACCTCGCGCGAGCGCATCCAGAGCGCGAAGCAGCCGACCACGACGAGCGCGGGCAGCATCACGAAGATGTACTCGGCCACGGCGCTCTGGCCGTCACCGGTGACCAGGGCCGCATTCCAGAGTCCGTGCATGAGCATCGCGAGCCCGAGGCCGGCGACGGGCGCGAGGAAGCGCACCGCACGCGAGCGCGAGGCGACCGCGATGCCGACGCCGATGCCCGTGAACGCGGTGAAGAGCGGATGCGCGAAGGGCGAGAAGAGGCACCGGACGACGAAGAGACCGACGGCGCCGTCGAGACCGCCCGGCTGGTCCGGCCCGCCGACGTACGCCGAGGCCAGGTAGAGGATGTTCTCGGTGAAGGCGAAGCCGATGCCGACCATGCCCGCGTAGACGATGCCGTCGAGGATGCCGTCGAACTCGGCCCGGCGCAGGAGCAGCAGCAGGACGATGAAGGCGCCCTTGGCCACTTCCTCGGTGATCGGTGCCACCACGGTGCTCGCGTGCGCCTCCGTGGGGCGGAAGACGAAGAGGTCGAGGCCCTGGAGGAGCAGCGCCGCCGCGGTCGCCACAAGCGCTCCCCAGAGCAGCGCCAGCGCGAGCAGGCCGCGCGGTTCGGGCTCGTAGCGGTCCAGCCAGAGGTAGCAGGCAACCAGCGGGGCCACCGGGACGGCGGCCAGGATCGTGCCGATGACCAGGGCGCCGGGAGCACCCGATGCCAGCAGTACGGCACCCATGACGAGCGCGCCCACGCCGAGAGCCGTCGTCACCAGAACGGTGAAGACGAGGGAACTCCCGTGGCGGCGCATGGTCGGTAGCGTATTAGAGAAGCACCCTCCCCTGCCCCGCGTCCCCGCGGGATCGGTCATATTGGCGTGCGTTGCGCCACGCATCTCGTCGTACAGTGGCGAAGTGAGTGAGTCCGAGAACCAGCCGCACACCGAGAGCCACGACCCGGCAGTCCCCGAGGCCTATGCCCGGTTCATGCGCGAGGGATGGGGTGAGCTCGTGCTCGATCTCCCACGACACCCCGTCGCCGACTACGCGCACGCCCGCCGCGAGAAGCTGGCCAAGGCCTTCCCGGGCGAGCGCCTGGTCCTGCCCGCCGGCGGCTTCAAGGAACGCGCCAACGACACCGACTACCGCTTCCGGCCGGACACCGCCCACACGTGGCTCACCGGAAACCAGACCAGCGACGCGGTCCTCGTTCTCGACGACGGCGAGGCGGTGCTCTACATGCGCCCGCGCAGCTCCCGCGAGACCGACGAATTCTTCCGTGACCGCCAGTACGGCGAGCTCTGGGCCGGCCGGCGCCCGTCCCTGCGCGAGGTGGCCGACTCGCTCGGCATCGAGACCCGCCACCTGGACGCGCTCACCGACGACCTCGCCGCCGACGCCCGCACGCGGGTCTTCCGCGGACGTGACCCGCGCGTGGACGCGATGGTCGCCGCCGACGGCTCCGCCGACCGTGACGCCGAGCTGACCCGGACCCTCGGCGAGCTCCGCCTGGTCAAGGACGAGTGGGAGGTCGCCGAGCTCCAGGGCGCCTGTGACATCACCACCCTGGGCTTCGAGGACGTCGTACGCGACTGGGACAACGCCATCCGGTACGGCGAGCGCTGGATCGAGGGCACCTTCTTCCGGCGTGCCCGGGCGATGGGCAACGACATCGGCTACGACTCGATCGTCGGCGGCGGTCGCCACGCGACCACCCTGCACTGGATCGACAACACCGGCCCGATCACGCCCGGCGAGCTGGTCCTCCTCGACATGGGTGCCGAGGCGACCTCCCTCTACACCGCGGACGTGACCCGCACCCTGCCGATCTCGGGACGCTTCACCCCGCTGCAGCGGGACCTCTACACGCTGGTGCTCGACGCCCAGCAGCGTGGCATCGACGAGCTGCGTCCCGGCGCGACCTTCCGTGTCGCACACAATGCCGCGATGGAGGTGCTCGCGCACGGCCTGGCCGATCTCGACCTGCTGCCGTGCAGCGTCGAGGAGGCCCTCGACCCGGAGAGCCGCGTCTATGCCCGCTGGACGCTGCACGGCGTCAGCCACATGCTCGGCATGGACGTGCACGACTGCGCCGCCGCCGACACCGCGCTCTACCCCGAAGGGGACCTGGCCGAGGGCATGGTGCTCACGGTCGAGCCGGGTCTGTACTTCCAGGAGGACGACCTGCTCGTGCCCGAGGAACTGCGCGGCATCGGCATCCGGATCGAGGACGACCTGGTGATCACCGCCGACGGCGCCCGCAATCTCTCCGCCGCTCTGCCCCGCGATCCCGACGAGATCGAGGCGTGGATGGCCTCGCTGCGCGGCTGAGACTTGCACTGCGACTACTACGACGCCGGCCGGTGTCGTTCGTGCACGCTGCTGCCTCTCACCTACGACGAGCAACTGGCACGCAAGCAGGAACACTGCATCGACCTGTTGGGCGATCTCGGCTGGCTTCCCCCGGTCACCAGCCCTCGCGAAGGCTTCCGGAACAAGGCGAAACTCGTCGCGGGCGGCACCGTCGAGGCGCCGACCCTCGGAATCCTCGACGAGCACCGCGCCGGGATCGACCTGCGCGACTGCGGACTGCACACTCCGGGACTGCAACGGGCGATCGGCGTACTCGCGGGCTTCGTGACCCGGGCCGGGCTCACGCCGTACGACGTCCCGACGCGACGCGGTGAGCTCAAGCACGTGATCGCGACCGAGTCGCCCGACGGCGAGCTGATGGTGCGTTTCGTGTTGCGTTCCCGCGAGGCGATCAGCCGGATCCGCAAGCATCTGGGCGAACTCCTCGAGGCACTGCCGGTCCGTGTGGTGTCGGTGAACCTGCAACCGGCGCACTCGGCGATCCTCGAAGGGGACGAGGAGATCGTGCTGACCGACGCCACCACGCTGCCGATGCGGCTGAGCACCGGCATCACCCTCCAGTTGCGGCCGCAGAGCTTCTTCCAGACCAACACCGCGATCGCCACGACGCTCTACGCGACCGCCCGTGAGTGGACCGCCACCATCGCGCCGCAGCGCGTTCTGGACCTCTACTGCGGAGTCGGCGGCTTCGCCCTGCACCTGACCGGCGCCGGACGCGAGGCGCTGGGCGTCGAGGTCAGCGCCCAGGCCGTCGAAAGCGCCCGGACGGCCGCGCGCGAGGCCGGGATCGGGGCCCGCTTCGAGGTCGCCGATGCCACCGGCACCACCGACCTCTCCGCCGATCTGGTCGTCGTGAACCCGCCCCGCCGCGGCATCGGCGCGGAACTGTCGCAGGCGATCGAGACCAGTGCGGTCACTGACGTGCTCTATTCGAGCTGCCGCGCGGAGACCCTGGCCCGTGACCTCGCGATGATGCCGAGCCTGCGGCCGGTGCGCGCCGTACTGCTGGACATGTTCCCCAATACCGACCACTACGAAGTGCTCGTGCAACTGCGGCGGAGCTAGCCCTGGTGATCCCACCAGGTGCGGGCCACCCCTAGACGCGACTCGACACCGAGCCGCCGCCGGATCTCGCCGACATGGCTCTCGACCGCCTTCACGCTCACCCCGAGGTCCTCGGCGATGGCAACGTTGGAGTGATCCATCGCGATCAGCGCCGCGACCTCATGCTGGCGTGGGGTCAGCTGGGGAAGGTCACGCGGATGCGAGGGCGTCGGCCGGACGGCGCAGAGCAGGCCGATCCGGCTCGCCACCCCGAAGGCAGCCAGGACCCGCGACGTGTGCACCCGGACCGTGGCCGGGGAGAGCACCAGATCGGCGGCGACCTCGTCCGGCTCGGCACCGGTGAGCAGCAGGTCGGCGACCTCGCGCTCGCGCGGGCTGAGCGCCTCCCAGCCACCGCCGAGGACCGGCGGCAGCCGCCGCCCGGCGACGCGGAGCGTGCGTGAGGCGGACTGGCGTACGGCACCGAAGCCGTTCGCATCGCCCTCTTCCACCACCGCGCGCAGGACACCGGCCGCCTCCGCGGACTCGCCGAGTGCGATCAGTGCCCGTGAGGTGAGGATCCCCGCCTCGAAGGCCTCGATCCCGCGCGCCTCCGCAGTGGCCAGGTGACCGGCCTCTCGAGCATGGGCGAGCGCATCATCGGCCCGGCCCTCGACCAGCGCGAAACGGGCGGCCGCACGCAGGATCGACGGTCGGGCGGCACGCAGATCGAGCAACGGTTGCCCTTGCTCCAGCCAGCCTCGGGCCGCCTCGATGTCCTCCACCTCCAGCGCCGCCGCGGTCAGCATCTCGATGCCGATCGCCCGGTCGACGAGGATCAGGTGACTCAGGCACGCATCGCCGCCGGCCCGGAGCAGTGCATGCGCGGCTCCGGTCTTGTCACCGAGCGCGACGACGCCGTACGAGACGAGCAGGTGGATGCCGCGACCGATGTAGTCGGTGGGGGTGATCGGAACCTCGGCGACCAGGGTCAGGGTCGCCTCGATCCGCTCGGCCAGCGCCTCCCGGTCACCCGCATTGCCGGCGATCAGCGTCCGGGTGGCTCGCATCAGGGCACCACCAAGCCCGGGAGTGCTGTCGTCGTACGCGTCGAGGGCGGCGGCCGCCTCGTCGATCCTGGCGGCGAAGGCCGCCGACCGGGCGCGACACACGGCCATCACCGGACCGTAGGGATGACCGGACCACAGCAGGTGCGGCGACCGCTCGGGGATCAGCTCGACGGCAAGGTCCAGGCGCGCGCAGGCCAGCGAGGCCTCCACCGCGAGATAGCGGACGAAGGCGGTCACCCGATCCTCCACGGGTACGCCGAGCACCAGGCCGGGCAGTCCGCTCGCGTCGTACCCGGCCGCCTCTTCACCCACCGCCGCCGCGACGAAGGCGGAGGCCGCGCCGGCGAGCGCCGTCTCCGTCACGCCCTCGGCCAGATCCCGGGCCTTCCGGCCGTGCTCGACGGCCCCGTCGAAATCGCCTTCGAGGACGGACAGGAAGGCCGACAATGCGATCGGCGCACCGCCCTCGCCGCCCGCCGCCGTCACCCTGGCCAGCGCGTCGCCACTGCGCTGTCGCGTGACGAGGTCGAGCGCTTCCTCGAGGATCACCGGGAAGTCCACGTGCCGATTTTAGGGAGAGGAGAGCGTCTCCGACCTGCTTTCCACTCGTCTAGACTCGTCGCCGAGCCCGATCCGATCGGGTTCTGCCTCCGTAGCTCAGCTGGATAGAGCAGTGGGTTTCTACCCCATGGGTCGCGGGTTCGACTCCTGCCGGGGGCGCTAGCAGGGAAGAACGGCGGCGCCGAGCCGTGCACAGGCGACGAGGGCCAGCTCCAGGTCGAGGCGATCGGCGTCGAGGGGCCGGCCACGTAGCTCGACGGCCTTGCGGATGCGGTACTTCACCGTGTTCTTGTGCAGGTGCAGCCGTTCCGCGGTGGAGACATAGCTGCCGCCCTCCTCGAGCAGGACCAGCAGCGTCTCGCGCGAGCGGGCCGCCGCCGAGGTGTCCGCCGCGAGATCCCCGAGGGCGCTGACGACCAGTTCCCGGGCGGCGGGCAGGTCGTTGAGGAGCAGCGCAGCCGCGCGTACGCCGGGCTCCGCGAAGCCGAGTACGACGACGCCCGGGTCACCCCCGGCGACGGCCACCCGATGCGCTGCCCGTGCCTCGAGGTGGCTGCGACGGAGACCCTCCGTGCCCTCTCCGACCGTCCCCAGGGCGATGCGAAGCCCGTCGTCGTCCCCGACGAGGGCGCGGATCCGGTCGAGCGGAACCTCCTCCGATCGCCCCATCGGCAGCCACGCCCACACGGTGTTCGCGTCCTGGGGCCAGGTCAGCGGAGCACCCGCGCCGATCTCGTCGGCCAGACTGCCGACCAGTGCATCCAGATCGCCGGCCCGGCCATGCAGATCGTCCGGCGCCCAGGCGGCGACTCCGAGGTGGCGCCCGCCGAGCCGGTGCCCGAGGATCCGCTCGGCCATGGCGAGATCGACCGCCTCGTCGGCGATCAGCCGGGTGAGCATCTCCGCCCGGGCCCGGTCGCGCTGGGTCTGCCAGTGCTCGCGCTCGGCGGCGTACTCGGTGATCACCTGTTCGGAGATCGAGTCGATGTAGCCGAAGGACAGCCGGTGCAACTCACCGATCAGGGCCGCGCTGACCTGGACACCTGCCTGCTGCCACTGGCCCAGCGCCCAGTCGACGACCATGTACTGGCCGACCCGGTAGGCGCGGACCAGCGCCGTCACCGACACCCCGCGCTGGGCGAGGCGACGGGCGTACTCCCGCGCCCCTTCCGGCGGTACGACGTCCGCGATGTCGCGCGCATAGGAGAAGACGCCGACCATCTCGGCCAGATTCGCGCCGACGCTGATCCGGAGCAGGTCGACCAGCTGCGGCTCGCCGCGCAACTCCGGGATCCGTTCGATCATCTCCCCCTGCAGTGCGGCGGTCATGCCGGACAGCTGGGCGTCCAGGTCACGACCGAGCAGGCCGATGCCGGTCCGGACCTCCTCCGCGAGCTCCACCCGGCCTCCTCTGTCCTGCGGATACGTCGATCAGGTCTCTCCGAGCTGACCACGGCTCGAAACATTGTGCCCTCAGGACAGTGATTCGCGCCACAAGGGTCCCTAGAGTCGGCTCACCCGCGAAGGAGAAGCCCATGACGGACCCGAATCTCGACTACCTCCCCTGGCGCCGACCACGTGCCTTCGACAACCGGCCGTGCGTCCGTGACGACGACCACGAGGTCACCTATGCCGACTTCGAGGCCTGGGTCGAGGCGGCCGCCGAGCAGTTCGCCGAGCTCGGTCTCGGGCCCGGCCGGGTGCTGGCGATCATGCTCCCCAACCGGGTCGAACTGCTGGTCACCATCGTCGCCGCATGGCGCCTGGGGGCTGCCGCCACACCGATCAATCCCGCCTTCACCGCCAACGAGGCCGACTATCAGATCGACGACGCCGACGCCGCTCTGGTGCTCAACCTCGGGC
>JASLCW010000422.1 GCA_030151765.1 Marmoricola sp. | reverse complement strand
GCTCGGTGTCGTCGGTGTCACCCCGACCCCGTACGGCGGCAAGTGGGCCCATGACGACGCCCGCCGCTCCGCCAAGATCGCCGGCGCCGTCGTCGTCGAGGACATCGACCTCTCGCAGAGCAGCATCGACGTGGACGTCCTCACCGACCCCGCCGTCCAGCAGCGCCTCCGGGACGCGCTCGCCACTCTCGTGGACTTCGAGGGCGAGGCCAGCGCCGCCTGACGCCACAGGTTTCCCATGTGATGCGCTGAATCCGATGGGTCACACAGGATGCATCCCGTGTGACCCATCGGTCTGTGTGGATCACATGGGAAACCAGCGACTTGCGGGACTGCGCCTACCCTGACTCCATGGCGCAGCTGCACGACCTCACCGCACTCGAACAAGCCGCGGCGATCCGGGCCGGCGAGGTGTCCCCGCTCGAACTCGTGGAGCACTATCTCGAGCGCATCGACCGACTGAGTGAGGGCATCGGGGCCTATGTCACGGTCACCGGCGACCAGGCCCGAGAACGGGCACGTGGGCCGAGAGGGGACGGCGTACTCGCGGGGGTGCCGACGGCGATCAAGGACCTCAACATGACCGCCGGGGTGCGGACGATGTTCGGGTCGGTGCTGATGCGGGACTTCGTCCCCGAGATCTCCGACGAAGTCGTCCTGCGCATCGAAGCGGCGGACATGCCCAGCCTCGGCAAGACCAACACCCCCGAGTTCGGCTCGCCGTGTTACACCGAGACCGCGATCGCCCCGCCCGCGGTGACGCCGTACGACGCACGCCTCATGGCAGGCGGTTCGAGTGGTGGGGCGGCCGCGGCGGTGGCGGCGGGGCTCGCTCCGGTCGCGCAGGGGAGTGACGGTGGCGGTTCGATCCGGATTCCCGCCAGCTGCTGCGGCCTGGTCGGCCTGAAGCCGAGTCGGGGCAGGATCTCCGGGGCCCCGATGTACGGCGAGATCACCGGCCTGGCCACCGCGGGGCCGCTCGCCCGCACCGTGCGTGATGCGGCTGCCTTCCTCGACATCCTCGCCGGACCCGCCGTCGGCGATCCGTCGTGGGCACCGCCCGTTGAGTCCTTCCTGTCGGCCTGCGATCGCGAACCCGGCCGCCTACGGATCGCCCGCTTCCTCGAGCCCGTTCTTGCGGACGTCGAGGTCGCGCCCGAGTGCGTCGAGGCATGGGAGTCGGCCAGCCGGTTGCTCGAGTCGCTCGGCCACGAGGTCGTCGACATCGAACCGCCGATGAGTCGCGGCGCCGTACCGACCTTCGTCACCTGCTGGGCGGTGCTCACGGGCCTGTCGACGTACCCACTGGATGCAGAGCAGCGTGCCCAGTTGCAGCCGCTGACCCGCTGGCTGGGCGAACGCGGCGAGGCGATCAGCGGTCCCGAGTTCGGGCTCGCCCTCGGCGAGATGCGGAGGGTGGGTGCCTCCACACTGCGGGCGACGTCTTCATTCGACGCCGTCTTGACGCCTACGCTCGCCTCGCTCCCGCTGCCGGTTGGGGCGCTGCGCAACGACGGGGACCCGGCTGCCGACTTCGATGCCCAGACCCGCTTCACCCCCTGGACCTCGATGTGGAATGTGACCGGCAGCCCGGCCGTCTCGCTGCCGCTGCACTGGACCGGTGAAGGCCTGCCGGTCGGGGTGATGCTCGCCGGACGGCCCGCCGGCGAGGCGGATCTGCTCGCACTCGCGGCTCAGGTCGAGGCCGCCGCGCCATGGCGTGACCGGCACCCACCCTGCTGGTGAGTCAGGTCTCGACCGAGCCGCCGCTGCGCCAGTAGACATTGTCCTCGCGAGTCAGGAAGCCCTCGTCGACGAGATAGCGGCGCAGCGCCGCATAGTCGTCGTAGAAGCCGAAGAGCAACCGGTTCACCTCGTACTCCGGATAGGTGCGCCCGGGTTCGAAGGACTGCGCGACGTGATCGAGGACGAGCAGCCGCTTCGAGCGTTTGGTCGGCATCAGAGTGATGCGGCCGTCGCTCACGAACCGGGAGACCGTCTCGTCCACTTTCTCAATCTAGGGCCGTTCCCGCCTACGAACGGGCCAAAGTTCCTTTCGCGGGTGGCGTTCACGCTCAGCGGTGGTGCTTGAAGAAGACTTTGGCCCGTCCGTGCACACCACAACGGGCATACGCTCGGGTCATGTCGGACGAAGTCTCGCTCGCGGAGCAGTTCCGCGCGCACTTCGCGGGCTACGGCCACCTGTACGGCGTCCTCCTCGACGTCCTCGCGGACGACCTGGAGGCTGACGGTGTCACCGCGACGATCTGCCACGACCACCTGGACGCGGCGCGGGCTGAGGTCCTACACCTTCGCCTGCTCGCCGGCCTGCAACGGATCGTGTTGCGCGGCGAGGCGCCGGACCTGGCCGAGTTCTACGCCCGTCCGGACGAGGCGCCGAACCACGTGGCTGCGTGGCGGACGTTGCGTCCCGTTCTCGAGCGTCATGTCGGGGAACTGCACGCTGCCCTTGATCTTGCGCCGCAGACCAACGAGGTCGGCCGATCGGCCTGCCTGTTGCTCGGCATCTTCGAAGCAGTACGACGTCACGGGCTCGACCGGGTCAGACTTCTCGAACCCGGTGCCTCGGCCGGCCTGAACCTCAACATCGACCGCTACCGCTTCATCGGCCCGGACTGGTCGTGGGGACCCGACAGCCCGCTCGTCGTCGACACGCTGGCACGGGGGATCACCCCGGAGGACTTCGAGGTGATCGAGCGACGCGGCTGCGACCTGTCGCCGGTAGAGGCATCCACCGATGCGGGCGGTCAGTACCTCATGTCTTTCGTCTGGCCCTGGGACCGCGACCGTCGGGCCCGACTCGCGCCGGCACTGGCCGTCGCCCGCGACTTTCCCGTGGTGGTCGATCGCGCCCGCGCCTCCGAGTGGCTGCTGGCCCAGCTCGCCGAACCTGCCCCCGACGATGCCCTCACGATCGTCTGGCAGTCGATCACCCGCCAGTACTGGCCGGCGAGGGAGTCGGCTGCCGTCGACCGGGCGATCGACGAGGCGCGTGGTCGAATGCCGATCTCGCACATCACGATGGAGGGCGTCCCGCCACTGCACATCGACGGCGGCTTCAAGGTCGAGCTTCACGGCCCCGACCTCCGCATCGACGGCGACCTCATCGCGCGCAGCGGCTTCCACGGCCCGCCGATCTTCCCGTCTCCTCCCGTGGTCGGAAGCTGACCACCACCGTCGACTGCGGTTAGCATCTGCGGTCATGGGGGATGCGCCTCGGGGCCGCACCCGCGCGCTGGCATCGACCGCGGCGGGTTTCGTGCTGGCGCGCCCACGGCGTCAGAAGATCGGCGCCGTCGTGGTGGTCGCGCTGCTGGTCAGCGCTCCCTTCGGTGGATTGAGGAAAGCTCCTCCACCGGCCCCCGAGGTCGTCGGCATCGATCGGCCCCTGATGGTCGGGCCGTTCAGGTTCACCTTCGTCAAAGCGGTCACGGTCGCCGACCTGGCGCCCGTGGTGCGCCCGTCGACTCCCGGCGGGCGCCTGTTCGTCGTGGAGGCGCAGGTCTCGAACCCGGGTACCCGCCCGGAGCGGTTGATCACGCTGACCCAGGCCCTCACCGTCCAGGGCGCGGGCATCGCGAACATCCATGGCTCGCCGACAACGCCGAGGGCGTACTACGTGAAGGACGGGACGGACCTATCGGGCGGTGGCAGCATGAACCCGGGGACGTCGTACCTGGTCGCGCTGGTGTGGGACCAGGCGCCCGGGTGGTCGGGCGACCGCGCGCATCTGCGGGTGGGACGACTCGAGTACCGCGAACGCGACCCGCTCACCCTCAGTGACAAGTCGTGGTGGCTGATGGGTGACGAAGCGGCGGCGGCGACCTTCCCGGTGAAGCGCAAATGAGGGCCCGCCTCTCCTGGCTCGGCGCCGCCGCGGCGGTGCTCGCGGCGATGTGGTTGGGCCAGCTGATCGTCGATCACATCCCTGTCGACACCGCTGCGAGCGATCCCTTCCCGCGCGGCGGGCATCTCGGCGACCCGGTCCGACTGCGGTACGCCGACGTCACCGTCACCGACGTGCTCGCCGGGCGGGGTCTTACCACGACCACGTCCGCCGCTGCTCCCGCGGGGATCTTCCTGGTGCTGCCGCTGACGGTCGTGGCGCGCGGGAGCGACCGGACCTTCCTGGGCTTCGATCTCGTCGACCGCAGGGGAGTCCACTACGAGCCGACCCTGAGGGGCGGCTGCGGTACGACGATCTCGGCACCGGCGGGCGTGCCCATGTACGCCATGATCTGCTACGACATTCCGCGGCAGGCGCTTCGCGGGGCACATCTGCAGTTCGCGCTCGGTGCCTACAACGGCGACGGCGCTGCCCAGCGGCGCGACGACCTCGCCGACATCGACCTGGGCATCTCGGCGGCGGAGGCTGACACCCTGTGGGCGTCGCAGGTGGCCTACCGGGGACAGTTCCCGGCACTGACACCGCTCAATCTCAGTCCCGGGAAGGTGCCGTCGTGAGGCGCCGCTCCGGGGGCGGGATCTGGTCCTGGTGGTGGGCGAATCGATGGTGACTCGTCGTGCTGCCCGTCGCCCTGGTGTTGGCCGCCGGTGCGGCGTCGTACCGGGTCAAGACGTCGTGGTGGGACTCGGGCTACCACCATGAGATCGCCTCTGCAAAGGGCGGTTCCTGGCAGACCGTGCGCGAGGGCTTCACGGATCCGCGCGGCCATGCCGAGCGGAGCTATCGGGTCCGTCTCGACGGTCTGAGCACGATCTCTACGGTGCCCGTGTCGTTCGAGGATGTCTCGCTGCCGACCGGGGTGGTCGGCTATCGCGTCCATCTCGCCTTCACCGCGCGGGTCGATCAGGACATGAACTACTGCGCGGTCATGCTCGTGGGTGACGACGGCACCGTGTACGGCGGCGGTACGTCGAGCCCGATCGACCAGTCGAATCTCTGCGTGCCCGACGACCACCCGGGACCCAAGACACCGCTGACGCCCACGGATCGCCGCGGTGTCGTCGCCCCCGGAGAGGAGCGACCGGGATCCTGGACCGTCGACCCCATCGTGCTGGCACCGGCGTCGGCCCGGATCACGGCCGTTCGGCTGGCCTTCCAGAAGCCGGGCTATGTGACGCTGGCGGTGCCTCCGGCGACCTGAGCGCGCGCACCCGCGCGCCGAGGAGCCAGTCGATCGCGGCGGCGAGTGTGCAGGCGGTCAGCACCATGGCCACGGCCAGGCCGAGCGCGCTCTCGTGGGGTGAGAAGGCGAGCCAGGTGGTGGTGTCGACCGGCCCGGCGATCGCCCTGACGCCGAGGCTGACGAGGTGGGGAATCCGGATGACCAGAAGGAAGAGCAGGCCGAAGGCCAGCATCGGCACCAGGCCGCCCGACGCGATCAGGCGCAGGCCGCCGAAGAAGGCTGACCACCGCTTCCGCAGGTCGTCGACGAGGCTGACGAACAGGCCGCGGACCCGTCGTCCCAGGCTAGGGTCGGCGGTCCTGGCGGCTTCCTGATCCGCAGGTTCCTCCTTGAGGTCGTGGCCGAGTACGACGGCCGCGACGGCCAGCCAGCCGATGGGTACGACGACCACGGCATCGAGCGAGCCGACGACCCCGAAGATCCAGGAGGTCGCGTTGGCGATCGGGTGGCCGAACCAGCCGAGGTGGCCGAGCACGTCGTCCCAGTGGTCGTCCACCCATACGGTCGCGCGGCGGTCGTTGACCCAGTCCTGCAGCCGGTATCGGGTGTTGTCCACGTTCCGGGCCACCTGGCCGGTCCAGTACACCTCGACCAGGGCACCGACGATCGCCAGCCACAGGAAGGTGAATCGCTTCTCGAAATGCCCGATGGCCCAGCGCGCCACCCAGGAGACCACGATGATGGCGACGAGGGTCGCCGTGCTGTAGATGCCCAGCCGAGCGCCGAAGTCCGCGGTGGTGCCGTCGTTGAAGTGGTTGAACTCGGCATAGGCGGCGTTGTTGAGGAAGGTCTCACGGTCGGTCTGGAAGAGCTGGTAGGACACGTACACCGCGAGGAAGGGCGCCAGCACGCTCACCGAGACGTCCAGCAGCCGGCGGCTTCGCCGGCCCTCGCCCTCGCGCAGGCGACTGAGCTCCTCGACATTGCCCAGCGCCGGGCGGCACAGGTGCAGCATCGCGATCACCGGCAGCAGATAGCCGAGTGGCGCCAGCAGCAGCACGAGTTGTGCGACGAAGGAGTTCCAGTCGCTGATCCGGATCGCGGCCCACAGGGCGCCGTCGCGGAGCGCGACCCCGAGCAGGGCGATGGCGACCATGGTCGGCCAGTGCCGGAGGAGCAGGCGGCCGGCGGTGAGAGCCACCCCTGGCAGGTTACGCCACGACGTCTCCACCCTTACCTCCGTCACCCGAATGCGGATGCGGGTCATCGTAGGGCCATCGGGCCGGCACGTCTCGGGTGGTGGCGATCAGGCTGTCGCACGCCTCGATGAGCCGCCGGCGGATCGGCGCACCGCGTTCGGCGAAGTCACGCTGGGCCGCTACGTACTCCTGTTTGCCTTCGGGGGTCTCGATCCGGACCGGCGTCCACTCCACGCCCGTCGGGTCCAGGACCAGGCCGGTGAAGTCGTACGGCGCCGCGCGCATGTCGAGGATGCGGATCTCCCAGGCGAGCTCGAAACAGTCCGCGATCAGCTCCGCGGGGATCAGCGGGCTCAACCGGAAGGCGTGCTTGTAGAGGTCCATCCCGGCGTGCAGGCAGCCGGGCTGTTCGAACGAGGGCCGGTCGTCGCGGCCGGGCTGCAGCAGGTTGAGCGGTCGTGCCGGCGGCGTGAAGAAGCGGAAGGCGTCGAAGTGGGAACAGGTGATCCGGTGCTCGCGAACCACGTCGTCGGTCGCCGCAGCCCCTAGGCGCAAGGGCGCGGGGTGCCGATTCTCCTCGGCTTCGTAGACCATCGCCCACTCGTGCAGCCCGAAGCAGCCGAGTATGGGCGGTCGCGAGGCGGTCGCAGTGAGCAGGGTGTGGATCTGTCGCACGAGTGGCAGCTTCTGCGGCAGCACATCGGGTTCGGTGCCGTCGTACCCCGGATGCCATTGCATCAACTGCGCGGGCCGGAAGTTGTAGTAGGTGAACAGGAAGTCGTGGACGGGATGGCTCTGATGGAGGCGTCGCCGCTCCAGGTGCGGCTTCACGTACGGCGCGAGCCGGGTGCGGTGGGCATGCTCCCGCTGCTGCCGTTCAGAGATGGCGAGCGATTGCACTCCGCGATCGTAGGCGGCGGCCAGCCCTCGTGGCTCGGGGGCGTGGTGAAGCTCGATAAGCTCACCTGCGTGCGCATCGTGAGATTCACCGCGGGGGAGGACCCGCTGTACGGCGTCCTGGTCGGCAATGTCGACGAACAGGGCATTCCCGACGAGGACGCGAAGATCGTCGCGCTGACGGGGGACCCGCTGTACGTCGGCATCCACCTGTCACCCAAGGAGTACGCGCTCGACGACGTACGCCTGCTCGCGCCGGTGCTGCCGCGGAGCAAGGTCGTCGGCATCGGCAAGAACTACGCCGCGCATGCCGCCGAGATGGGTGGGGAGGTGCCGGCCGAACCGCTGATGTTCATCAAGCCCAACACCAGCGTGGTCGGCCCCTATGATCCGGTCTTCTATCCGGAGCAGAGCTCCGAGGTGCACTACGAGGGTGAGCTCGCGGTCGTGATCGGCCGGATCTGCAAGGACGTGCCGGCCGAGAAGGCCGCCGACGTGATCTGGGGCTACACGGTCGGCAACGACGTCACTGCCCGCGACCTGCAGCGCAAGGACGGCCAGTTCACCCGGGCGAAGGGATTCGACTCCTTCTGCCCGCTCGGCCCGTGGGTCGAGACCGATCTGACGCTCGAACAGGTCGGCAACCTCAAAGTGCAGACCTGGCTCAACGGCGACCTCATGCAGGACGGCAACACCGATCAGATGGTCTTCGACGTCGCGTCCCTGATCGCGCACGTCTCCTCGGTGATGACCTTGCTGCCCGGCGATGTGATCCTCACCGGCACACCGGAGGGCGTCGGCCCGATGGACGTCGACGACGAGGTCGAGGTCTTCGTCGAAGCAATCGGTTCCCTGACGAACAAGGTGGTCAAGCGATGACTGGATCGACCGGCAGCGACATCCGGGTGCGTTTCTGCCCCTCTCCGACGGGCTCGCCGCACGTCGGCTTCGCGCGCGCGGCCCTCTACAACTGGGCCTTCGCGCGGCACCACGGCGGCACCTTCGTCTTCCGGATCGAGGACACCGACAAGGAGCGCAGCACCCAGGAGTCCTACGAGGCGATGGTCGGCACGCTGCAGTGGCTGGGCCTCGACTGGGACGAGGGGCCGCTGATGGGCGGCGACTACGGCCCGTATCGGCAGTCCGAGCGCACCGACATCTACCTCGACGTACTCGAGAAGCTGCGCAGCAGCAGCTACACCTACGACTGCTACTGCACCAACGACGAGGTCGACGCCCGGCGCAAGGCAAGCGGCTCGAAGGTGCAGGGGTACGACGGTTTCTGCCGCGAGCTCACCCCCGAACAGGTGTCCGCGTTCGAGGCCGACGACCGAAAGCCCGTCGTACGTTTCCGCATGCCCGACGGCTCGGTGACCTGGAACGACCTGGTGCGCGGAGAGGTGACCTTCGAGACGCAGTTCGTCCCGGACTTCGCGCTCTGCCGCGCCAACGGCGACCCGCTGTACACGCTGGTCAATCCGGTCGACGACGCGATGATGCGCATCACTCACGTGCTGCGTGGTGAGGACCTTCTTTCCAGCACCCCGCGCCAGATCGCACTCTTCGAGGCGCTCAAGGAGATCGGCGTCGCGAAGACGACGCCTGAGTTCGGGCACCTGCCTTACGTGATGGGGGAGGGAAACAAGAAGCTCTCCAAGCGAGACCCACAGGCGCACATGGCGCTCTACCGCGAGCAGGGCTTCCTGCCCGAGGGCCTCCTGAACTACCTGGCACTGCTCGGCTGGTCGATCGCCGCCGACCGCGACATCTTCACCCTCGAGGAGATGGTGGAGAAGTTCGACATCGCCGACGTGAACCCCAACCAGCCCGCTTCGACCTGAAAAAGGCCGAGGCGATCAACGCG
>JASLCW010000364.1 GCA_030151765.1 Marmoricola sp. | reverse complement strand
GATAGGCCGCGTGCGGACAGCGCCGGCGGGCCTCGCTCATCGCCATCGCGGACCCGACGCCGAACTTGCGGGCTTCGTAGGAGGCGGTCGCCACGACGCCGCGTACGCCGATGCCGCCGACGATGACCGGTTTGCCGCGCAATGAGGGTTTGTCGCGTTGCTCGACGGAGGCGAAGAAGGCGTCGAGGTCGACGTGCAGGATCGTCGCCTCGGCTCTCACGGGAGTCATGGTGGCACGGGCCGCGGACAGTCCTCTTTCGTCCCGGAGCCGTCCACAGACGCCGCCAGGGTGAGGTTGTCCACAGGCACCCGTCGTCGTCCTCGCCGATGTCGGCCTCCGTGGGGAGTCTCGCGGTCATGAGTGATCCCACGAGTACGCCGACCTTCACCATCCGCACGCCCGCCGACCTGGTCGCCCTGGCCCCGCTGATCCTCGGCTTCGTGCCGAGCGAGTCGGTGGTGCTCGAGTCCTTCGGCGGCTCGCGGCGGACCTTCCACGTCCGGGCCGATCTGCCCGAGGGCGACGAGGAGCAGACATGCGTCGCGGAGATGATCCGCGACGCGGCCCGGCGCAACGACGTCGGCCAGGCGGCGATCCTCGTCTACAGCGAGGACGCCGACCGGGCTCGGCGCCAGGGCGCCCTGTGTGAGGCGGTTCTCGCCGAGGACGGGATCGACCTCCTCGACGTGCTCCGGGTGGATCGTGATCGTTACTACACGATCGGCGGCGGGACGCACGACGACGTGGGCACGGCTTATGACACCGCCGCGCACCCCTTCACCTCTCATTACGTGATGCAGGGGCGCGTGGTGCACGGCTCGCGTGACGAGCTCGCCGCGACCCTGGAATGCCGTGACCCGGTGGAGCGGGACGAGATCGGCCGGCTCGCCGACAAGCTCGCCGAGGATCTGGGTGCCCTGCCCGGGAACGACTCCGCGGGAGCCGCGAAGGCCGACGCGCGTTGGCTGCGCGGGCGGATCAAGCGCTTCCTGCGCACCGGCGTCCTCCCCTCCGATGCCGAAGCCGCCCGGATCCTGCTGCTCTGCCTCGAGGCTCCCTTGCGCGATGTCGTCTGGATCGATGTGAATCGTGCCGACGCCGACCAGCACGTCGCGCTCTGGTCCGACCTGGTCCGCCGGGCTCCCGACGAGCTGTTGCCGCAGGCAGCCGGCATCCTCGCCCTCGCCGCCTGGGTGGCGGGGGAGGGAGCACTGGCCTGGTGCGCCATCGAGCGGGCGCGCGACATCGGGGCCGAGACCTTCCTGACCAAGCACGTGGGGGACATGCTCGCGGCCGCCGTACCTCCTGCCGTCTGGGAGCCGATGCCGACCGACCAGCTGCCGATCCTGCAGCCCTGAACCGGCTGGTGTGCGTAGTGTGCGTGCATGGGACGCGACGTCGAGTTGCAGGAGTTCACCCGGGCCGACCGCACCGCCTACCGACTGAAGGTACGGCGCTGCCTCGATGTGCTCGAACAGATGCTCCGCGAGTCCCGTTTCGATGGCGACGATCCGATGACCGGGCTCGAGATCGAGTTCAACCTCGTCGACGACGACGGACGCCCTGCGCTCCGCAATGCCGAGGTCCTTGCCGAGTTGGCCAACCCGGCCTTCCAGACCGAGCTGGGCCAGTTCAATCTCGAGATCAACGTGCCGCCCCGGCGTCTGGACGAGTCCCGGGCCAGCGACATGGAGACGGAACTGCGGGCGAGCCTTGACGAGGCGGAGCGGGCCGCCACCAAGGTGGGCGCCCATCTGGTGATGATCGGGATCCTGCCGACCCTGGAGGACGGCCACCTCGGACCCGAGACGATCAGTCCCAATCCCCGCTACAAGCTGCTCAGCGACCAGATCCTCGCCGCCCGGGGTGAGGACCTGCTCATCGACATCGACGGGCCGGAGCGACTGATCACGACCTCCGACTCGATCATGCCCGAGGCCGCGTGCACGAGTACCCAGCTGCACATCCAGGTGCGGCCGGACAACTTCGCGTCGTACTGGAATGCCTCACAGGCGATCGCCGGGATCCAGCTGGCGCTCGGCGCGAACTCGCCGTACCTGTTGGGCAGGCAGTTGTGGCAGGAGACCCGGATCCCGCTCTTCGAGCAGGCCACCGACACCCGCAGCGAGGAGCTGAAGAACCAGGGCGTCCGGCCGCGGGTGTGGTTCGGCGAGCGCTGGATCAACTCGATCTTCGATCTCTTCGAGGAGAACTCCCGCTACTTCCCGGCGCTGCTGCCGGTCACCGAGAGCGAGGACCCGCAGCAGGTGCTCGAGCAGGGCGGCACTCCGCTCCTGGAGGAGCTGCGCCTGCACAACGGCACCATCTATCGCTGGAATCGCCCGGTGTACGACGTCGTCGGCGGGCTGCCGCATCTCCGCGTCGAGAACCGGGTGCTGCCCTCCGGCCCGACGGTCGTCGACACCCTGGCCAACGCGGCCTTCTACTTCGGTGTCGTACGTTCCCTGGCCGAGAGCGATCGCCCGCTCTGGTCGCAGATGTCCTTCTCGGCCTCGGAGGAGAACTTCCATGTCGCCGCGCGCGACGGGATCTCCGCACGCGTCTACTGGCCGGGCCTCGGCCAGGCGCCGGCGAGTGAGGTGGTGCTGCGCCGGCTGTTGCCGCTGGCGTACGACGGACTCGCGGCGTGGGGGCTGGGCGGCGACGACGCCGCTCGCCTGCTCGGGATCATCGAGAGCCGGTGCGTGACCGGGGTCAACGGCTCCTCCTGGTTCACCGACCAGGTCCACGCCCGCGAGTCGGCGGGGGAGAGCCGTGACGAGGCGGTACGCCGCAGTCTGCTGGCCTATCGCGAGGGAATGCATTCCAACGAGCCCGTGCACTCATGGTGAGCTCGTGCGTGCCGTAGACGACCTGACCCGTTGCCAGGTGCGGCAGTCACCGGTGCGGGGATCCAGCCAGGCGCGTCGCGTGACGACGTAGAAGTGCGGCTTGTGGCCGTGCCGGGCACTCGCCGCGAGCGTCGCCCGGCACCAGGCATGGTCGTCGTCGGTGGCGTGGCAGCCGCCGAGGCGGGCGATCCAGACGAGCGGCTCCGCCACGTCCACCGCGCTGAGGGCACGCTCCACCAGATCGGCACGCAGCCCGGCGTCGTACCAGCGCTCGTGCGGCACGGTGAGCTGCTCGCCGTACGGTGAGCCGACATGGAGGACGGGGCGTATCGACCGGCGCCGGCCGCACTCGGCCGCCATGTCGTGCACCGCCCGGGAGAGAGCCCGGTTGCGCTCACGGATGGTCATCGGGTCAGTCTGCGCCGGATCGCGCGGCGGCGTTGTGAGCTTTCCACAGGCAGGGTTAACGTCGAGACGTGCGTATCCGATTGACGAGCCCCTCGCTCCTGCTTCCCGTCGCGATGCTGGCCACCGCGGCGATCGTCGCCGGCCCGCTGGCCTCCTCCGACGCCAGGCCCGCCAAGGCGCCGGTGAAGGCGACCGTGAAGGGCGCGGGTGAGACCGCATCTCCCCGGCGTGCGATCGCCACGCACCCGACGAAGGTGCTCGTGGTGATCGAGGAGAACCACTCGCGGGCCGAGATGCAGAAGCAGATGCCCTACCTGGCCGCCCTGTCGAGGAAGTACGGCTATGCGACCCGGTGGCGGGCGCTCCGGCACCCGAGCCTCCCGAACTACATCGCCATCGCCGGCGGCTCGACCTTCGGCATCGCGGACGACAAGGACCCGTCGGTCAACTCGGCGAAGATCGGCAACGCGCGCTCCGTCTTCGGCCAGGCGCGGCGGGCCGGCAAGTCGGTGGGCACCTTCGCGCAGTCGATGCCGGCACCCTGCACGCTGGTGACCAGGGGTGCCTACGCCGTACGCCACAACCCGTGGACCTACTTCGCATCCGAGCGGGCCGCATGCCGCCGCGGTGACATCAGTACGGCGAGCTTCGGGGCCCGTGCGCGCGCCAACACGCTCCCCGATCTCGGCTTCCTGATCCCCGACGTGAAGCACGACGCCCACGACGGCAGCCTCGCCACCGCCGACTCCTGGCTCAAGCAGCGGCTCCGCCCGGTGCTGGCCAGCAGCGACTTCACCTCCGGCCGCCTGGCCGTCGTCGTCACGGCCGACGAGGACGACCGGTCCGCCGGCAATGTCGTCCTGACCAGCGTCCTCGCCACTCAGCTGCACCACAAGGTGGTCCGCAAGGCGCTCAACCACTATTCGCTGACCCGCTTCATCGACCAGATCCTCGGGATGAAGCCGCTCCGCAAGGCCGCCACCGCCCCGGACATGAAGGCCGCCTTCGGCTTGTGAGGCCGGGCGGTGGGCCGGGTCCCGAGGCCGTGGCAGGATCAGCTCATGGCTTTCCAGA
This sequence comes from Marmoricola sp., assembly GCA_030151765.1. Lineage (GTDB taxonomy): Bacteria > Actinomycetota > Actinomycetes > Propionibacteriales > Nocardioidaceae > Marmoricola. Next base: position 1,268 of record JASLCW010000364.1, on the reverse strand, counting down.
TTGCCGGTGACGCGGCGGCCGACAAGGTCCTCGACGAGTATCCGTTCGCACTGCTCCTCGGGATGCTGCTCGACCAGCAGTATCCGATGGAGCACGCCTTCCGCGGGCCGGCGAAGCTGCTGGACCGGTTCGGGACCCTCGACCCGGAGAAGATCGCGGCGGCGGATCCGGAGGAGTTCGCGGCGGTGGCGAGTACCACGCCGGCGATCCATCGCTTCCCCGGGTCGATGGCGACCAAGGTGCAGGCGGTGGCCCGCATCGTGGTCGACGAGTACGGCGGCCACGCGGAGCGGATCTGGACCGAGGCGTCATCGGGGCCGGACCTGGTCAAGCGGGTGCAGGCGCTGCCCGGCTTCGGCAAGCAGAAGGCGCAGATCTTCACGGCGCTGATCGCCAAGCAGGTCGGCGTACGGCCGCAGGGCTGGGAGAAGGCGGTGGGGGACTACGCGCTCACCGGCTACCGGTCCGTGGCCGACGTGGTGGACGGGTCGTCGCTGATGAAGGTGCGCGAGTACAAGCAGCAGAAGAAGGCCGAGGCCAAGGGCGCGTGACCATCGTGGGCGCGCCGCGTTCTCCCTGATGCGTGGACCGCCTTGCCCTCGTGACACAATGAGAGGCGCGGCTGTTGACAGGTACGGTCCTCGTCGCGCCCAAGATCCCCCCAGAGTCCTGACTGAGAGGTAGTTCGTGTCCGCGAGCTCGACCCAGGCCAAGAAGGCTGCAGCCACCAAGGCAGCGAAGACGACCGCCAAGACCGCAGCCAAGCCGGCCGCGAAGAAGGCCGCCCCCAAGGCGACGACCGCCACGAAGGCTCCGGCGAAGAAGGCCGCCGCGCCCGCCAAGAAGGCGGCGGCGAAGAAGGCTCCGGCGACGAAGACCGCCTCCGCCGAGGAGCTGCAGCGACAGACCAATGCCGTCGGTCCCGACGGCAAGCGGGTGCTCGCGGACGTCCCCGACGAGCAGTTCGAGAAGGACGTCGCGAACGACCCCACGATCAAGGAGGACGAGAAGGAAGCCTCCTTCATCGTCTCCAGCGCGGATGACACCGACGAGCCCGAGCAGCAGGTCATGGTCGCCGGTGCGACCGCAGACCCGGTGAAGGATTACCTCAAGCAGATCGGCAAGGTCCCGCTGCTCAACGCCGAGATGGAGGTCGAGCTCGCCAAGCGGATCGAGGCCGGCCTGTTCTCGGAGGAGAAGCTCGGCAAGGGCGGCAAGATCTCCCCGAAGCTCCTCGAGGAGCTCGAGTGGATCGCCGAGGACGGCCG
>JASLCW010000361.1 GCA_030151765.1 Marmoricola sp. | reverse complement strand
TGAGTTTCCAGCCGCAACCCGGTGGCGCACCCTTCCTGCGTCAGGTCCGCGCCCAGGCGGCGATGGAGGCGCGGCTGATGCTGCGCAACGGCGAGCAGCTGCTGCTGGCCGTCGTCATCCCGCTGATCGTGCTGATCGGCCTGGTGGAGGCGTCCAAGCACCTGACGCTGCACATCAGTCATCGGCCGGTCGACGAATTCACGCCCGGCGTACTCGCGCTGGCGATCATGTCGACCTCCTTCACCTCCCTGGCGATCGCGACCGGCTTCGAGCGTCGGTACGGCGTCCTCAAGCGCCTCGGCGCCTCTCCCCTGCCACGCAGCGGGCTGCTGCTCGGCAAGGTGGGCGCGTTGCTGCTGGTCGAACTGCTGCAGATCGTCGTCGTCGGCGGGGTCGGCCTGATCCTCGGATGGGATCCGCAGACCTGCCCGGCCGCGATCATCGGCTTCGTCCTGGGCGCGGTCCTCGGTACGGCGGCCTTCGGCGCGCTCGGCCTCTTCGTCGCCGGGGTGCTCCGCGCCGAGGCCACCCTTGCCGCCGCGAACCTGATCTACCTGCTCCTGATGGCCGGCGGGGCCGTCGTACTGCCGACGACCTCGTACGGCGCCTTCGGAGATGTCGCCCGCTTCCTGCCCTCGGGTGCGCTCGGCGACGCGATGCGCGCCGCCTTCGTGAACGGACACCTCGACTGGACCGCGTTGCTCACGCTGTTGTGCTGGGCCGCGCTCGGAACCGCCCTGACTGCAAGGACCTTCAAGTGGGAGTGACGGACAACCGGACCTGGCTCGTGCGCCTCGGATGGGCCAGCCTGGTCGGCAACATCGTGCTGGTCGTGACCGGCGGCGCCGTACGGCTCAGCGACTCCGGCCTGGGGTGCCCGACGTGGCCGGACTGCAACAACGGCCACCTCACCCCGCACGGAGCCACCTCGATCCACTCGGCGATCGAGTTCGGCAACCGGATGCTGACCTTTGTGCTCGCCTTCATCGCGATCGCGACCTTCATCGCCGCGTGGCGCTCCGGACGTCGCGAGCTCCGCTGGCTCGCCTTCGCGCTGGGCCTCTTCATCCCGGCGCAGGCGGTCATCGGCGGCATCACCGTGCTGACCCACCTCAATCCCTGGGTCGTCGCCCTGCACCTGCTGTCCTCGATGGTGATCATCTGCCTCGCCGTGCTCTTCCTGTGGCGGATCGACCGGCCGATGCCCCGGCCCACCCTGCTCGCCTGGTTCACCTTCGCCGCCGCCTGGGCGGTCCTGTACGCCGGCACCATCGTGACGGGTGCCGGGCCTCATGCCGGCGACCAGAAGGCGCATCGCAACGGCCTGTCGCCGCTGGAGACCTCGCAGTTCCACGCCGACGCCGTCTTCCTGCTCATCGGCCTGACCGTCGCGATGGCGGTGATCACCCGTCGGAAGCCGGTCCTCTGGCTGCTCGGCATCGAACTCAGCCAGGGTGTCGTCGGCTACGTCCAGTACTTCACCCACCTGCCCGAGGTGCTGGTCGGCGTACACATGCTGGGCGCCGCACTGATCGCCGCCGCGGCTGCGTGGGTGCTGGTGTCGAGCAGGGCGGAATCGGCCGCCTGAGGCGCTGGTTCAAGGCTTCTCCGGGCGCATCGGGCTGCTTCCGTTGGGCGCGGCTGGCGGCTCACCCTTGTCCTTGGTCACCACCCAAGAGCGGCAGCGACAGGGCGAGGCGGGCATTTGGTTGCGGCAGTCTCCCGGCTCACGGTGGGCGCGGGGAACTCCGGGGTCGGTCGCAGCTGTCACATCGTGCACTCCGGTTCGGTCGTACACACGGTTCACCTGCCGATCACACCGAACTCGGTGTGATCGGTGAGCAAAGGGTGTGTTCGACGGTGGCGACGACTTCCCGCCAGCATCACGAACCACACCGGCATCAGCGGTGACCGAGGATCATGCATCTTCGCCCCAGAACATGCGCAATAACGGTTGATCTGGGGCGAATCTGACTGATCTTGGTCGTGGCGCCTGCCGTGAGCCGGGAGGAAGCCGTGACCACCCGCCGGGCCTCGCCCCGTCGCTGCGCCTTTCGTCGGTGACCCACTGACCAGCGCGAGCCGCCGATGGCGAGTAATCAAAGCAGCGCCCATGCGGCCCGAAGAGGAGAGCAACCAAACCAACAGGCTGAGCCCCCGGCAGGCCCTCAGAGCAGCGGTTCGATCGCCACCAGGACGAAAAGCAGCGAGAGGTACATGTTCGACCAGTGGAAGAGCCGCATCGGGCGGACCTCGCTGAGGTCGTCGCTGCGGCTGGCCCGGCGCCAGAGCGCGACGGACTCGACGAGGAAGCCGAGGCCGAGCAGGCTGGCCACGATCGGGTAGACGATCCCGGTATCGGCGACGGGCCAGAGCACGAGTGACGTGGCGACCATGACGACCGAGTAGGCCACGATCTGGCGGGCGACGGCCTCGGCGCTACGGATCACCGGCAGCATCGGCACGTCCACCCGGGCATAGTCCTCGCGGTAACGCATGGCCAGCGCCCAGGTGTGCGGCGGCGTCCAGAAGAAGACCACCAGGAAGAGCACGAAGGGCGCCCAGTCGAGACGGTTGGTGACCGCGGTCCAGCCGATCATCGTCGGGAAGCAACCCGCGATGCCGCCCCACACGATGTTCTGCGC
>JASLCW010000316.1 GCA_030151765.1 Marmoricola sp. | reverse complement strand
CCGAGGCGGACTTCTACGGCGCGATGGACGGCGCCTCGAAGTTCGTCAAGGGCGACGCGATCGCGGCCATCATCATCACCCTCGTCAACCTGATCGGCGGCTTCGCGGTCGGCGTCGCCCAGAAGGGGATGCCCTTCGGCGACGCGGTCAACACCTACAGCCTGCTGTCCATCGGCGACGGCCTGGTCTCGCAGATCCCGGCGCTGCTGCTCTCCGTCGCCACCGGTCTCGTCGTCACTCGTGCCGCCGGCGACGACGACATGGGCTCGGACATCATCAAGCAGATCACCGCGAGCCGGATGCCCCTGCGGATCGCGGGATTCGCCGCGCTGGCACTCTGCCTGATTCCCGGACTGCCCAAGATCCCCTTCATCCTCGCGGGCGGCGTACTGCTCCTGGTCTCCAGCCGGATCCAGCCGGAGTCGGCCGCGGCCGAGGTCGACGTACCGGCGGCGGCACTGCCCTCGCCGGATTCCCCGGAGCGGATCGCCGAGGAGATCCAGATCGATCCACTCGGCCTGGAGCTCTCCGCGGACATCATCGATCTCGTCGACCCGTCGTCCGGTGGCGACCTGCTGGAGCGGGTCAAGGCATTGCGCCGGAAGGTGGCCACCGACATCGGTGTCGTCGTACCGCCGGTGCGCACTCGCGACAACCTGTCGCTGCCGAGCCGGACCTACGCGATCACGCTCTTCGGCGTCGAGGTCGCCCGCGGAGAGGCACCCGCGGGAACCGTGCTGGCGATCGGCGATCACCTCGGCGGACTGCCCGGCGAGCCGACGACGGAGCCGGTTTTCGGCCTTGCCGCGAAGTGGATTCCGGCCACCTTGCGCAGTCAGGCGGAGTTCGAGGGTGCCACCGTCGTGGACCGTTCATCGGTCATCACGACCCATCTCGCCGAGGTCGTCGGCAGCCACGCGGCTCGGTTGCTCGGCCGCGAGGACGTGCGGATGCTGACCGATGTCGTGAAGCGCAGCCACCCCGTCGTCGTCGAGGAACTGACACCGAGCGTGCTCAGCCTCGGCGAGGTGCAGCAGGTGCTGCAGTCCCTGCTCCACGAGGGCGTCTCGATCCGCGACCTGGTGCGCATCTACGAGGCGCTCTCGCTCAAGGGTCGCGAGACCAAGGACGTCGACGGTCTGGTCGCGGCCTCGCGAGCGGCATTGGGCCCCGCGATCGCAGCGCCGTACGTCGTCGACGGCACGCTCAACGTGATCACCGTCGAGCCGCATCTCGAGCAGCGCATGCTCGAGCACATGGTCAACGGCGAGCAGGGCGCCGTACTCGCGCTCGATCCGCAGGTGGGCCAGAGCGTGCTCGCTCAGCTGACCCGGCTCGTCGACGAGGCCGAGAACCGCAACCTGCGGCCGGTGCTCGTGTGCGCTCCGCAGATCCGTGCGGGACTCCGACGGCTGGTCGCACCGGTCCTGGTACGGCTGCCGGTGCTCTCGTACACCGAGCTCACGGGCGCGACGGAGATCAACTCCGTCGGCGTGATCAACGCCGACGGCGCCGGTCTCGCGCTGCAGGGGGCGACGTCATGAGTGAGCTTGCGAGCGAGTCAGAAGGTCCAGGCCCGGGGTCATCGGCCCGACGGAGGAGGGCCGTATGAGCCCCGTGTCGCCAGCCGTACTGGGTACGTCGGCATTGCTGGCCTCCCCGGCGCTCTATCGCGGCTTCGTGATCGACACGATGCCGATCGGCGTCGTCCTGCAGCGTTACGCGGTGACGCTGGTGATCTGCTGGGTGGCGATCTCGATCGTCGCCGAGGTGGTCTTCAGCCGCACCGCGCACGGGAAGGCCGAGGAAGCGGTTCCGGCAGCCGAAGCCACCGAGGAAGATCGCCCACTCGCCGGCTGACTCCGGACGTCATACGAAGTGGTGCCCATGGGAACCGGAACGTATGAGGTCCCAACAGCCCGCTAGTCCAGCGTGGCGTTGTAGCGGCCGAGTCGCTGCGCGAGGTCGTCGATGTCACCGGCCGACCAGTCGGCGAGGCGCTCCTCGTACCACTCGCGACGGACCAGGTCGACCTGACGCATGCGCTCGGCACCGGCATCGGTGAGCACCACCAGTTGGGCGCGGCCGTCCTTGGGGTCGGGGATTCGTTCAACCAGGCCGAGCTCCTCGAGGCGGCCGATCTGGCGACTCACCGCGCCCTTGTCGATCAGGAAGATGTCGGCGAGATCGGAGGAGCGGTGCGAGCCGTTCTCGCGGATCGCGGTGAGCATCAGGTACGACGCCGCGGGAAGATCCGGGTGCACGAGTCGCGCGCGGGTTCCCGTCGTACGCCGGATCCGCCGGATCATCCGACCCAGCTCGCGTTCGAGCGCATCCGTTGCGGCAGCGCGCTCCCCGGTCTCCTCTGCGCTCATCTGTTCATCCTATGAGTCAGACGCGCCGGACATGCAGCGACCCGCAGGTCTGGCTCTTCGAGCCGCTCCGGGCGGACGTGGTCCGGAGTCTGACCTGCGGGTCGGGTGTCTGCGTCGTTTTCGCCGGCATCACCGACGAACGGTGCTGCTAGCGCGCAGCCACCTCACGCGTCCGATGGGAATGCATTGTTCGGACCACCTCCTTTCCCGTGTACGGCAACCGTAGGTCGTCGCCGCGTCGTACTCAACGGGGTTTTGGAGGATCAGGCGCGCTTGCCGCAGACGGGCCAGGCACCATAGCCACCGGAGGCGGCACGGACCTTCTCGGCGATCGCGATCTGCTGCGCCCGGCTGTTCTGCGAGGGCAGTCCGGTGCCGCCGTAGGCGCGCCAGGTGCCCAGCGAGAACTGCAGGCCGCCGTAGTAGCCGTTGCCGGTGTTGGCGGCCCAGTTGCCGCCCGACTCACACGCGGCGATGCGATCCCAGACCGAGTTTCCGCCCGCATAGTTGGCGGTCGGGGCCGCGGTGCCGACCTGGAGGATCGCCGGGACCGGGGCCGAGTAGACGGTCTGGTCGAGCACGATCCGCTTGACGATCCGGCCGTTGTGGCGGATCACCCGATAGGTGACCGCGCGATCGCCGGCCTTCGCAGCGCGGGTCGTCTTGGTGGTGCCCTGCGGCAGCGACGAGTCGTCGTGGCGGATGGTGGCGGCACTCGTCGCCTCATGGGCGATGTGCTTCGTCGTCACCGAGACCCGGATCAGCCGGATCAGACTGTTGCTGTGCAGCAGCTCGGCCGGGCCCGGGGTCACGATGTCGTTGGCGTCGTACTTGACGTGCAGCCGGTTGAGCGCGTCACGACCGTTGAAGGCGGCGAGCATGCGCTTC
>JASLCW010000300.1 GCA_030151765.1 Marmoricola sp. | reverse complement strand
GCTTCACCCCCTGCTCCTCCGCCGCGACGATGTAGAGCGCGAGCACCGGGAGTACGGCGCCGTTCATGGTCATCGACACCGACATCTGGTCCAGCGGGATTCCGTCGAAGAGCGTCCGGGTGTCGTAGATCGAGTCGATCGCGACACCCGCCATGCCGACATCGCCGCGCACCCGCGGGTGGTCGGAGTCGTAGCCACGGTGCGTGGCCAGGTCGAAGGCGACGCTCAGCCCCTTCTGGCCGGCGCGCAGGTTGCGGCGATAGAAGGCATTGGACTCCTCGGCGGTGGAGAAGCCGGCGTACTGGCGGACCGTCCACGGCTGGGTCGTGTACATCGTCGGGTACGGCCCGCGCAGGAAGGGGTCGAGCCCCGGGTAGGTGTCCAGCGCGTCGAGACCGGCGAGATGCTCGGGACCGTAGACCGGCAGGATCGGTATTCCCTCGGGGCTCTCCCACGGCTCGGCATCGCTGCTGATCGCACCGGCGGCTCCGCCTTCGAGCGGCAGTCCGGCAAAGCTCTCCGGAATACTCATGCGAGCTTCTCCCTCGTCCGGTTCAGGAAGTCGAGCGCGTCGATCCCCATCGCACAGTTGTCGTCGCAGCCCTCTAGAGGCTTGCCGGCCACGATCACCCATTGGGCGCCCGCCTCGCGGAGACGATTGGCCAACTCGGTGCCCCATTCGGCGTACGCCGGGTCCGATCCGGTCAGGCACACGACGGACTCGCCGCGGTAGTGACCGAGTACGGCATCGACGTCCTCGTGGGCACCTTCGTTGACGACATCGATGCCGCCCGCCGCGAAGAGATTGCTCGCGAAGGTGGCGCGTGCGGTGTGCGCGGCGACCGTGCCCATCGTGGCCAGGTAGACCTGCTGCGTCGCCGGCTCGTCGCGCAGCGCCTCGAAGGCGTGCCCGTAGCGGGTCACCACCGGCGTGCCCTCCGGGTACGACGCCCGCTCCGGCAGGCTCTCGTGCAGGTTGGGGAACTCGGAGAGACCCGTCAGCGGACGCTTCCGGTTGGCGATCTGCTTCTCCCGCTCGGCGACGACCACGGCGATCCGCTCGTCGAGATCGCCGAAGCCGGTCTGCTCGATCCGGCCGAACTCGGCCCAGGCGGCGACGGCGAGGTCGTCGGTCAGCTGCTCCACCACGTGCGAGCCGCCCGCGGGGTCGGTCACCATGGCGACGTGGGACTCCTCGACCAGCAGCGACGAGGTGTTGCGGGCGATCCGGCGCGCGAAGGCGTCGGGCAGGCCGAGCGGCTGGTCGAAGGGCAGCACCGTGACCAGGTCGGCGCCGCCGACACCGGCCGCGAAAGCGGCGACGCAGGTGCGCAGCATGTTCACCCAGGGGTCGTACTTGCTCATCATCGGCCGGCTGGTGACCGCGTGGACGCTCGTCGGCAGGGCCGAGCCGTCGCTGAGCTCCAGCACCCGCGACCACAGCCGGCGCAGGGCGCGCAGCTTCGCGATGGTCGGGAACTGCTCGTCGGTGGCGGCGACCCGGAAGGAGATCAGCGCCGCAGCCTCGTCGACGCCGTGTCCGCCGGCCACCAGTGCCCGGAGGTACTGCGTCGCGGCGGCCAGGACATAGCCGAGCTCCTGCGCGTCCGAGGCGCCCCGGTCGTGGACGACGGTTCCGTCGGCGACGAGCGCCGAGCAGCCGAGGTCGGCAGCGAGAGCGGCCGCGGCAAGGATGTCGTCGCTCGAGGAGTCCGCGCCGATCGGGTCGACACCAAGGGTGGTCCCCGCCGCGAGAGTCCGGCCGGTCGCCAGCGAGGCGAAGGCACGGGCCGCGGCGAGCTGATCGGAGCCCTCGATCACGACGGGGGCGATGTCGAGCAGGACGCCGTCCAGCGCGCGGGCGAGCTCGCCGGTGGCGACGCCGTACCGGCCCAGGCGCAGCCAGAGCGCAGTGGCGCCGTTCTCGAGATCGGTGACGATCTGCTCGTGCGTCGTACCGGCATCGGGGTCACCGAACTGGGGGCAGTTGTGCCAGGCACCCGAACGTCCGGGGCGGCCCGCGGTGGTGCTCACCGCGCCGGGCGTGCCCAACGGGGTGATCGCGATGCCGTCGAGCGTGCGTCGGGTGAGCTTGCCGACCACGTCCGAGTCGGGCGCGTCGGGGCCGATCCGACCGGACTTGCGCAGCACCGCCGCCGCGGCGGCCTCCCACTCATCGCGGGCGTGCGCAGGACCGGTCTCCAGCGAGAGAGACTCCATAGTGCGCAGGATAGGGAAGCCTCCCCCGGGCGGCCACAGAGTGTGACCTTCGACAAGCCCGGTTGTCCGTCCATCGGACACCCCGCGTAGGGGCTTGGAAGAATCGGCGCCGATGACTGACACGCCTCCTCCCTACACCGGTCCTGACACGGCCCTGGTGCCTCCTGCGGCCACCCAGCTGACCCCGGGCTTCTTCCGCCTTGCGTCGGTCCTGCAGGGCCTGCTCCGGCTCGGCGCGCTGCTCGCACTAGCCGAGATCGGCTACTACGCGTGGGCGGTCACCGTGTTCAACGGCTGGATCCACGATCTGTCGACGTACAAGCTGGTGACCGCGCAACTCCTCGACGACCTCGCCAGGTTCGATGCGATCGCGACCTTCCTGATGGTCCTGGTCACCGGGGTCGTCTTCATCGTCTGGCTCTACCGCGCCAGTCGCAGCGACCGCGTCAGTCCGGCGTGGATGCGCCGCGGAGCGGGCTGGGCCATCGGGGGCTGGTTCATCCCCTTGGCGAACCTCGTCCTGCCCTACCAACAGGTGAGCGACCTCCACCGTGCCGCCTTCGTCGCCCGCGGCGAGGGCAAGCCGGTTCCCGAAGTCCCCTTGGTCCGCTGGTGGTGGGGGACCTGGATCGGCGCCGGCATCGTGAGTTGGGTCGCCCTCGCCCAGCAAGGGGATCCGACGAGCGAAGGGATCCAGGTCCTGCGCGACATCCGGGGTGCTGACACGGCCGAGCTGGTCGGGGCGGTGCTCACCCTCGCCGCGGCCCTGCTCGCCGCCACCGTCGTCGGTCGCATCACCACCCTGCTCCGTCGCCCCTAGACCTCCGCTTCGCCGACAGGCAACACAAAGGATTGGCCTCCGTGCGGCGCGGCGTTCAACACGCATTCACCTCCCGGGGCCACCATCGGAATGTGAAGATCGCTCTGGTCACGGAGACCTTCCTGCCGCGTGTGGACGAGACCGCCGACACCGCACGCCACCTCGTCGACGGCCTGCTGGACCTCGGTCACGAGGTTCTCGTGATCACGATGGGCACCGGACAGGCCAGCTATCGCGGCGCCCGCGTCGTGCGCTCCCGGCGCCTGGTGACCGCGAACGCGGTGGCGTCGGTCCTCGACTCCTTCGGCACCCAGCACCTCGTGGCCCTGCGGCCGCACCTCCTCGGGTCGCTGGCGCTGCGCCACGGCTATCGCCGGGGCCTGCCGACGCTGGCGATCGACCCGCCTGCGGTGCACGCGCGCGCCGGGCGCACCCTGGCGACCAATCGCGACCGCCTCGAGAATCTCGTCCAGACCGGCACCGAAGCCCAGCTCTGGTCCCCCGGCGTGGACCTCGACGAGTACCACCCCGGCCTGCACGACCCGCGGTTACGCACCGCGTGGGCGAAGGGACGACCACTCGTCGTGGGCCACGCCGGGGAGGCGACCCGCCCCAAGGTGATCGAGCGGCTCTGCCGGATCGCCACCCTCCCCGACGTACGTCTAGTGGTCTTCGGGGAAGGGCCGTCGGCGTCGACGCTGCGCGCGGCCGGCGCCAAGGTGACGGCCTCCGACTCGGGGCTGGACCTGGCCCGCGGCATCGCGTCGATCGACGTACTCGTCCAGGCACGCAAGAAGGACCAGCACGTTCCCGGCGTACGACGCGCGCTGGCCAGCGGCGTCCCCGTCGTCGGCTTCGCGGCCGGCGGCACCCGCGACGTGGTGGTCGACGGGCACAACGGGCTGCTCGCCGACCCGGGCTACGAGAGCGGCCTGGTCCGCCTCATCGGCGAACTCGGGGATCCGGACCTGCGTGCGCGTCTGGCCGGCCACACCCGGGACTCGGTCGCGGACCGCGGCTGGAAGGTGGCGCTCGACGAACTCGCCGGCCACCTTCCCGCGTTGGTCTGACTGCTCTCAGAGCTCCGTACGGCCGTCGTTGTCCTTGTTGCGCAGGCCGATCTTGTTGCCCAGCCACACGAGCGGGTCGTACTTGCGGTCGACGACGCGCTCCTTCATCGGGATGATCGCGTTGTCGGTGATCTTGATGCCCTCGGGGCA
>JASLCW010000093.1 GCA_030151765.1 Marmoricola sp. | reverse complement strand
CCTTGCCCTTGAACTCGTCCGCGACCGTGAAGAAGTCGGTCTCGAGCCGGACCTCGATGTTGGGGTGATCGGCCATCTTGGTCAGCCAGGCGGTGTAGCCGTCGACGGGAAGGCCCTCGTACTTGTCGTTGAACCAGCGGTTGTCGAAGGTGTAGCGGACCGGCAGGCGGGTGATGATGTCCGCGCTCAGCTTGGTCGGGTCGGTCTGCCACTGCTTGGCGGTGTAGCCCTTGATGAAGGCCTCGTAGAGCGGGCGGCCGATCAGGCTGATCGCCTTCTCCTCGAAGTTCGCCGCCTCCGCAGTGTCGAACTCCGCGGCCTGCTCGGCGATCAGCGCCCGCGCCTCGTCGGGCGTGTGCGACTTGCCGAAGAACTGGTTGATCAGGCCCAGGTTCATCGGCAGCGAGTAGACCTGCCCCTGGTACTGGCCGAAAACGCGGTGCTGGTAGTTCGTGAAGCTGGTGAACCGGTTGACGTACTCCCAGACCTTCTCGTTGGAGGTGTGGAAGAGGTGCGCGCCGTACTTGTGCACCTCGATGCCGGTCTCGGGGTCCGCCTCGGAGTAGGCATTGCCGCCGATGTGGTGGCGACGCTCCAGCACGAGCACCTTGAGCCCGAGGTCAGCGGCGCAGCGCTCGGCGATGGTGAGTCCGAAGAAGCCGGAGCCGACGACGACGAGATCGGGGTCCAAAACGAGTACTCCTCAGGTTCTTCGGTACGGCGCGACGGGTCCATCTGCCGGACGGCAGAATCGGCCGGACGTCATTCTAGTGGTGCCGAACCACCCGATCGGTTCGCCAACAGGCGGCGGTAGGCGACCTTTCTCACATCTTCGGGAACCAGCCGGTAACCGCCCCGAACAGCCACGTTACGGGCGAACTCCCAACGCGTCGTGGTGCCGTCGGCGCGGAGCCGTCGCTGGAGCGCGAGCTCGGAGCGCAGCAGACCGCTGCCTCCACGGCGGGCGTAGGCGCCCTCGTCGACCCGGTAGTAGACGAGCGGGTCGGGGATGTTCGCGGGCACCGCTCCCCCTTCGACCATGCGGATGAAGAGCAGATAGTCCTCGAGCAGGGCCAGATCGGGATAGCCGCCGGCGGCAGCGACCGCGGACTTCCGGTAGACGACCGTCGGGTGGTTGAAGGGGTCACGGAAGCGCACGACGCGCCTGATCTCCGAGGCGGCCGTCGGCGGCGTACGACGCCCGACGATCCGATCCGGCGAGTCCGCGAACTCCCACAGACCGGACCCGACGATGTCCGCGCCCGCCTCGATCACCGGCAGTTGACGCTCGAAACGCTCCGGGACGCTGATGTCGTCGGCGTCCATCCGGGCCACCACCTCGTGGCGGCAGGCGGCGAGGCCCGCATCGAGGGCGGGACCGAGGCCGACATTCTGCTCGAGCCGTACGACGGTCGTCGGCACCGCCGAGCCCTCGAGTTCGGCGAGCACCGCCGCCAGCGCATCGGGGACCGGGCCGTCCCGGACGACGATGACCTCGCTGGGCGGCCGGGTCTGCTCGGTGACGCTGGAGCGATAGGCCCCCCGCACCTGCTCCGGGTCGTCGCCGGCCCACGTGCTCATCAGCAGGCTGAACTCGGCCGGCGCCGGGAGATCGGCGCGGGGATCCCAGCCGGACTCGCCGAGCACCACGCGGTTGGGACGGGGCCGCTTGCGCAGTCCGGCCCGGAGCCCACGCAGCGCCGCCGAACGCAGGGTGCCGCGATCGCTCGAGCCCTGATAGGTGCGCAGCCAGCGTCGTACGGTCGCGCCGCCATACACGGCCTTCTCCTTGGGCGCCAGACCGCGCGAGCGCCGGAAGAGCCAGATCTTGTTGCGCACCTCGAAGAAGAAGCGCTCCCCCGGATCCGTGTCCGTCGAGCCGAAGACCTTCGTCTTGTGCACGACGACACTGGAGGGCACATAGAGGCCGACCCGGTCACGGATCAGCCGGGTGGAGTACTCGAAGTCGTCGTTCCACAGGAAGTAGTCGGCGATCGGCAGGCCGCGCTCGCGCACGACGTCCGCGTCGCACATGATCGAGACGAAGGATGCGGAGCGGATCGGCACGGCCCCGACCGCCCGAGCGGCCGCCGTCGCCGGCTCGGAGGCGAAGGGGCTCGGCCGCGGGGTGTTCATCGGGTGATCCCGGCCGTCGGTCCAGACGACCCGGCTCGCCAGGACCGCCGGTCGCGGCGCGCCGGGGTCGTGATCGGCCCAGGCGCGCACCAGCTCGGCCGCCGCGGTCGGTGTCGGCACGGTGTCGTCGTCGAGCAGCCAGATGAGGTCGGGCCGGTGGTCCAGCGCACGCTCGATGCCGACCGCGAAGCCGCCGGCGCCGCCGGTGTTGTCGGTCAGCGCGACCACATCGCACTCCGGGTGCCCGGCGAGTACGCCGTCCGTACCGTCCGTGCTGGCATTGTCGACGACCACCATCGCGGTCAGCGGGATCGTCTGGCCGGCCAGAGCGGCAAGGCATTCCTCGAGCAGTTCCCGGCGATTCCAGGTCACCACCACCGCGACGACACGGGCGGGACTCAGCTCAGGGGAAACCACGGGCCCGACCCTATCTGCGTCGGAGGTCGGTGCTCAGCAGGCCGAGGCGAGGTTGCTGGAGTCGTTGGCCGAATAGCCCTGCTGCATGTTGCCGTAGGAGCCGCCGACCGCGCTCTGGGAGTGGTTCCCGCCGGACTTCCTGACCCCGGGCTTGCCCTTCTTGCCGCTGGGGGTGTCGGCCTCGATCGCCGCCTGCACCATCCGGTGGATCTTGGCGATGTCCGGGTGCACCGTGTTGATCTGCGGCGGCACGAAGGAGACCGTGTGGATCGGCTGCGAACGCGCCTTCATGGCCAGCTGCGCGAAGGTGTCGACCTCGGACTCGGGCAGGTCGGTCTGGAAGGTCGCCTCGGTCGCGTGCGCGATCGCGGAGAAGTTCGTGATCACCTTCTGCGGATTGACCTGCTGCAACATCGCCGCCATCACGCACTTCTGGCGAGCCATCCGCGAATAGTCGTCGGCGGCGACGCGGGAGCGTGCGAACCACAGGGTCTCGAAGCCGTTGAGCTTGCGATAGCCCGGCTTGATGTAGCCGCTGATCGGGGCGCCGATGCCGCCGATCGGGATCGCCTGGCGGACGTGCAGCTTCACACCTCCGACGGCCTGGACGAGCTTCTGGAAGCCGGCCAGGTTCACCATGCCGTAGTAGTTGATCTTCAGACCGGTGATGCCCTCGACGGCTTGCTTGGTGGCCTCGATCCCGGGCTCGCGCACACCCTTGAAGAGCGACTTGTGGTTGCCTGCGTACGTGACCAGCGAGTTCAGCTCGTGCAGGCCGATCTGGTTGCCGTCGGACATGCAGGCCGAATTGCAGAGATAGCCCTTGGGGAACTGTTTCGCCATCGTCGAGCCCTTGGCGAAGGGGAAGTTGAGCATGTTGCGGGGCAGGCCGAAGAGCACCGACCGGCCGGTCTTGGCGTCGATGCTGACCACGTTGAGGCTGTCGGGGCGCAGACCCCAGCGATCGGCGCCGGAGTCACCGCCCAGCAGCAGGATGTTGTAGCGACCGTCGTGCGCACCGCGGACGGTGTCGCCCACGAACGTGGTGAGCAGGAAGTCACGGCTGGTGTGCACGATGTTCGAGGCGAAGAGCAGGGTCCCGGCGACCGCGAAGCAGAGGAAGCCGTTGATGCCGACCATCGCGAGCCGCTGCTGGCGCCGCAGCGAGAGCGGGTCACCCAGGGTCCACGCGTTGACGAAGAGATAGGCCCAGCCGATCGCCAGGCCGATCAGCAGCCAGCGGAGCAGCGCCAGCAGCGTGGTGTTCGTGGCGAACCAGAAGGCGAAGTGCGTCGACACCAGGCAGAGGAGGACGACGAGGAGCCCGGAGACGATCAGGCCCATCCAGATCCGCATCGCGATCCGCGCGACGTCCTTGCGGCCGGCGACCAGTTGCGCCGATCCGGGGATGACCAGGGTCATCAGCATCAGGGTCACGGCTCGACGGAAGCGGATGCGCACCACCTGGTCGCGGGGGTCCGTCGTACGAGTTGCCCAGGACGTGGGGGTCGCTGCGCTCACGGTCGGCCATACCTCCGGTCATGCGGACAGGGGAAGGATCCGCAATGCGACCAAGTATCACCAGTCACACCCGTCACGCCCGTAACGGCGCGCCGGGAGCCTTCAAGGGCTTTCGGAACGCGCCGCGTCGATGTCGGCCTTGCGGGCGAGCCGGTGCGCCCGGCGGATCGTGGCCTCGTGCATCCGGCGCAGCTCCTCGGGTGTCTCCGGCGCGAGCGCGGGGATCTCGCGCGCGTGCCCCTCCGCATCGATCGCGACGAAGACCAGGTACGCCGAGGCGACGTGCAGCGGCGCCGTCCCGGCCCGGTTCCACGGCTCCGACTCCACCCGTACGCCGACCTCCATCGAGGTGCGGCCGGCCCAGTTGACCTGGGCGGTGGCGCGCAGGATGTCCCCGACGTGCACCGGCCGCAGGAAGGCCATCTCGTCCATCGCGGCGGTGACGGCGGGGCCGCCACTGAATCGTCCGGCGGCGGCGCCCGCCGTACTGTCGACGAGTCTCATCACCACGCCACCGTGGACATTGCCCAGCAGGTTCACGTGCGACTGGTCGGCGAGCAGGGTCAAAGTCACACTGCTCCACGAGGGCGGCAGAGCCGATTCGGTCATGGGCGGCACGGTAGCGTCTGGGGCATGCCCGAGCGCCCCCATGACCCCGACGACCCGGGGAAGGCGGACGATCACGGACCTGGATTCGGCTGGCTCTACGGCGAGCAGTCGGCGACCGGCCGAGCCGCCTCCACCGAACATCCCGACGACCACACCCGCCTGTTGCCGACCGCTCCCGGGGGCGGAGCACCACCACCGGACCGGCCGCCGAGCCAGCCTCCGACGACCTCGTCGTACGACGCCCGCAAGCTCCGGCCGCGCCGGAAGGTCCACTGGGGCCGTTACGTGCTCGCCCTCCTGGTGATCTGGCTCGCCTTCGTGATCGCGGTCCCCTTCTGGGCGTGGAGCAAGGTCGACAAGATCAACGCGATCCCGTCGGGCGGGCCCGCGGACCAGCCCGGCACGAACTTCCTGCTCGTCGGCTCCGACAGCCGCGAAGGCCTCACCAAGGCGCAGAACCGCAAGCTGGGCACCGGCGGCGTCGGCGTCGATGGCGGCCGGACCGACACGATCATGATCCTGCACACGGGCTCGGGACCGGCGCTGCTGATGTCGATCCCCCGCGACTCGCTCGTGCCGATCCCGGGTCACGGCACCACCAAGATCAACGCCGCCTACGCGTACGGCGGGCCGCGCCTGCTGGTGAAGACGATCCAGCAGGACACCGGCCTGCACATCGACCACTACGTGGAGATCGG